>JAJYHS010000172.1 GCA_021784635.1 bacterium | reverse complement strand
TCCGTATGCGCCAGTTGTTTTTGATGCTTCACCCAATTGGTCTGTCCAAACCCAAGTACCTGCGCTTGTGTACTTCGAAACGAAGTAATCGTAGCTCCCTGTGGAGCTGCCCGAACATGAACTCGAAACGCCGCCGCAAGAAGGCAAATTGCCTTGCGTTTGACCGGTGACATAAACGTTCGCAGAAGAATCTATGGACATCGCGTAACCGCCGGTCACCTTGCCCGTTTCGCCGAGTTGTTTTGTCCAAAGCCATGTGCCAGTGCTTGAATACTTCGAAATAAAATAATCCTCGCTCCCTTGGGCGGTACCCGTGCAATCAGCAGAAACGCCATTGCATGAAACGAGATTGCCTCCGGTGTAGCCGTCAACATAAACATTGCCCGAAGAGTCGACCTCAACCCCTTTGGCGCCCGTGTTATAACCGGTTTCACCAAGTTGGCGTGTCCAAATCCAAGTGCCGTTTTGTGCGTATTTTGAAACGAAATAGTCGGTGGTCCCTTGTGAACTTCCGGTACAATTGGCGGAGATACCATTGCAACTAACGAGGTCACCGTTTGTCCAACCGGCGACATAAATGTAATTTGCATCTGCGGCGATCGCCTGCACATTGGCGTTTGCTCCGGTTTCGCCGAGTTGTATGGGCAAACTCCATTGTTTGGTGGAATTCTGACTGACTTGCACCCAGACTTTGCCGCAGCCACTAAGCCCAAGCGCTAAAAATACCATAACCAAACTGAGCAATAGCCTGCCACTTTTGGATAGGGCACAAATACAACGACGGTCCATCGATCATTTTATCGGCACACGATTGTCGAGGCTTAAGACTAGGTGTATTTAAGAGCTCAGAATCTGTTCTATGGTTTTTGATAGAACAACAAACATAATGGTGATGCTGGTTTTATAATTTTATAGCTCCGCACCAATTTAATATGAACTGCTAGCGCCAACTGTAAAATTATGACACAGTAATTTTATGCTACGGCACCGGATTCTGTTTTTATTCACCGTTGTTTTCTTCTCCAGTCTAGCAATTGCGGGAGGTAAACCTTCTGTACAACATAAAATAAAAGTGGAGTGGTATACCCCGGTCATAATGCAATCACTTGCCAATAATCGCGCCCGAGTACTTATTCGTGGCAAAACCACACCGGGCAATCGTGCTTCGATTGGCGCAAATGCCTACAGTTTTAAATCGCAAACGAATTTTTCAACGTTAGCGCCTCAGTACCTGAACGTCACGCCGTCAAGAGCGATCGCTGATAAAAACGGAAATTTTCAAATCAATATGACACTCCCTTATTCGGCGGTGCAGATCCCCGTTGTTGTGACGGATAGCAATGGCCAGAGCCAAACAATTATTCTTCTGCTACACGTCGAAAGAAATCGAATCCAAGTTAACGTCAAGACAATGGCCTGGAATTTATGGAGGGTTATAGTCGGTCCGACGTTTAAATTTTATAACATGAATGAATCAAATTCGCTGGTGTCATCGAAAGTTTCGTCTACGTTACTCGGGTCAACTGTGGCCGGTGAATATAATTTCCACCGAAATTATTTGGCCGCGTTTTCATTAACCTCCATGCAGGGCGTAGGCTCATTGCCGACAACTGGTGATTTTACGTTCAGTGATTTTGAAGTTGCACTTGGTGTCAGCCGCAGGTTTAAAACAAAATGGTTTAAAAAATTACGCAAATCGGTGGAGCTAAGTTATACCAATGCGAGCAGTCCCTTTCTTGTTCGGAATTCCTCAAGCGCTTATGTTTTTTATACCGCTGCACTTAATAAATTGGCGGTTACGTTCACGGGGGCGTTCGGCAGCGGCGATTACTTTAACTCCGCCGTGAGTTTTGGGCTTTTATACGGGCTTTTAAATTCTTCTAAGTTTACTTCTAATCCCGGTGAATTAGGGGCAATTTTAAATTATCGAATAGTTCACGATCTCGACTCACAGTTTTACATTTTGGGCGACCTGGGTGCTGAATACGACATGTATTCATTTTCGAGTTTTGACCCGCCGAGCAGCTCTACGTTGACGAATTCCATGAATCAACTTGTGGGCACGGCCAATGTGGCCATCGCGTGTAAGTTTTAATTACGGCGCAAAAGAACTGGCATTTTTTACAAAAATTCGCACGGATAATTCACTTAAAAAGTGAATTATCTCGCAGTTCATTGTTCCGCAAATTTTTGTAGAACAGTTGAAGCGGGGAGAAGAAACAAATCAAATGACAAACCGCTTTCAAAACTATAGCAACTCCAAATAGAAATATGCCGATAACCGAAAACGCCGAAAAATCATTAAGTTCGATTCTCTTGTTAGAGCTTGAACGAAGACGCGAGAAAAACCCGCGCTATTCGCTTCGGTCATTTGCGCGAGATTTACAACTGAGCGCCTCGGTTTTGTCGGATGCAATCAACAATAAGCGCCAACTATCACGCGATAACCTTGGGCGGGTAGCCGCTCGTCTGAGCATGCCGTTTTTAATGTCTGCACCAGCTCTAACTTCGCGGGGTGCATATCACAAACTTTCAACTGTGGATGAGCAAACGATGGCGTCGAGTTGGTACCACTACGCGCTGTTCGGCTTGGCTCAATTAAAGTCGAATAATGCGTCGCCGGAGTGGATTTCGCGGCGGCTTCGAATAACGTCTGTACAGGCGAAGCGTGCGCTTCACTGTTTGCAGCGGCTTAAGCTCATCGAAGTTCGCGCTAATCGAATGATTCCACTCAAGCAAAATTTTGAATCGTCTACTGATATTCCGTCGCAAGCGCTTCGTAAATTTCACCTGCAAAATTTGAAACGAGCAATGGAATCGCTTGAACAAGTCGCCATCAGCGATCGCGACATTACTTCGATGACGCTCGCGTTTGCTGAAAAAGATATGCGCATTGCAAAAGACTATATTAGAAAATTTCGGCGCCGGTTTACTAAGAGATTTGAAACCACGAACGGTACCGACGTGTACACTCTAGCCGTTCAGTTGTTTCCGCAGACTTTACGTCCGGATTGCCGCAAATTGGACGAGGTCTGATTTCGAATAACGACCGGTTTTGGGGGTAGAAGTGAAAATTCAATTTATCATTGTGCCTTTTGCGCTGTTGTTTATTGCGCTCGCGCCTAATGTCAGCTGGGCCGGGGGCGATGCGGGTAACTGCGTGGGAGTGTGCGAACA
>JAJYHS010000035.1 GCA_021784635.1 bacterium | reverse complement strand
ACGTCGGCTTGATGAGCAAAAAATGCGGGTGGGCGGAGTATTGTATCTTGAGCACGCACTTAAAGAAAATGAAACCAAAGATTTTTTAGAATTCATTGATCATCGCGCCCAGGTCTTGAGTCTTTCGCTCGATCGCTTGTTTCTTGAAGAGCATTTAAAAGAAGCTTCTCTTATGTGGGAGCGCACGTTTGACGGTCTGCAAGATCCAGTGGCAATTTTTGGTGCGGGTCGAGAGATATTGCGTGCCAATCGCAGTTTCACCGATCAACTTACGGGCGTCGATACAAACTATCTTTTTCAAACTCGTATTGAACATCATGGCAGGGAATATGAAGTTCATTCTTATCCGATTACCTTTGGGGAAAATGAAAAATCGGCCGCCATTATCAATCATTATGTGGACGTGACGGCGGCCGTACGCCTGCAAAAGCAGCTGGTACAAGGTGAAAAAATGGCAGCTTTGGGCCAACTCGCCGGGCACATTGCACATGAGTTGAATAATCCGCTAACCGGAATTCGATCGTTGGCACAATTGCTTATACCGCAAGCTGATGAGGGGGCAAATTTGAAAAATGATCTCGTTGAAGTCGAGCGCGCGGCCGAGCGGTGTCAAGACATCATTACTAATTTGCGCGAATTTTCAAGCGGCGATTACGAGCAAAAGCAAACGCGGGTGGATTTAAACGAAATCGTGAATAAAACGCTTTCACTGTTGAAAATTATGACCCGGCGATTTGAATTAATTCTTGAGTTGGCGCGCCCGGAGGTTCCCGTTTTTGTAGAAGCCCAGTTGACACAACAGGTGTTGTTTAATTTGGTAAAAAACGCTTGCCAAGCGATGGGCGAGTCGGGGCGTCTTACAATTTCAACAATTTCTCGCGGTGACGAAGCCATTTTGTCTGTTGCTGACACGGGCCCGGGAATTGCGCCGGAACTTCGCCCCAAAATATTTGATTATTTTTTCACTACAAAATCAGTCGACGAAGGAACGGGATTGGGGTTAAGTATGAGCCGAAATATTATCGAAAAATTACGCGGGCGAATTGAATTTGATTCCGAAGTGGGGGCGGGCACGGTATTTCGCGTGATTTTACCGCTAGCGAGAGAAGCATGAATGTTCTGATTGTTGACGACGAAGCGCTTATTCGTCGGTCGCTGAAACGCGCGTTCGAGACGCGCGGGCACGAAGTTAGGTGCGGTTGTGACGGGCAAGAGGGGCTTTCAATTTGGCAAAAAGAATTGTTCGACGTAGCCCTCGTTGACGTTTTGATGCCGGGGCTGACGGGGCCACAAATGTTGCAAAAAATTTCACCTTCGCCAGGCACGCGAATCATACTTATGTCGGCGTATACCGGTGAATATGACGTCAAAGGCGCTCAGGCGCTTGGTGCCGATTTGTTTTTAGCCAAGCCATTTCATAACATTTTTGAAATAGTTGAACAGGCTGAAAATTTGGTGAAAAATAAACAGCAAAAAAGCTAAGAAACCGAAAAAAGGCGGTTTTAAATGGCCTCGCGCGCACTGAGAGAACCGATTGCGGTCACGCTCGATACAGAAAGCCAAAAATTAACTGGTTTTATAATGCAGCTCAACACTGTGGGGATACTGGTGGAGCTTGACCGCATTCCTTTTAAAGTCGGCAGTTTTTTAACTGTGTCATTTACTCTCGATGACGTATTGTTGACCGAGAGGGTTCGCTCGATAAAACATTACGACGGATTTTTTCGGAGAATTCCCAAAAAAAAGCCAGAGCCGAACGAAGCTTTGCCGACTCCCAAAAAACTGGTAGAAATGCATTTTCAAAGAATCCAAGAAAAACACCGTGTCGCGATTGTCCGGTATTTTATGAAACTCAAACAAGCGGCGCTCGCCACTCGCCGCCGATCAAATCGTTAGGTTTAACTTTTTTGGAGTTGGAATGCGTATTATCTCCGGCAAGTACAAAGGTCGTCAAATGGTCAGCTTCAAAGCGCCACATATTCGCCCGACAACCGATCGGGTCAAAGAGACGATTTTTAATATCCTTAGGGGCGACATTTCAGGAGTTCGCGCTCTCGATCTTTTTTCGGGTACCGGTAGTTTAGGCATCGAAGCGCTTTCTCGTGGGGCGGCTTATGTGGAGTTTGTCGAATCGCATCCGCGTTCGCTGCGAATTATTCGTGAAAATTTGAATAAATTGCAGGTCAGCGAACCCTTTTCAATAGTGGCTCGCGATGTATTTAAATATTTGAAAGAATACGCAGGGGAGCCATTTCAGGTGATTTTTATTGATCCGCCATTTACCGAAGCCCTGGCTGACGCGTGTATGACGGCGCTTGCGCAGAGCCGAGCCGCAAAAAAAAATACAATTGTAGTTATCGAAAGTGCCAAGCGGGAACCAATCGAAGATCATTACAATTCATTTCATCTCTTGGATCGTCGCGCATTCGGTGATAAATCAGCATCGTTTTATCGAAAGGAGTCAGGTGAAGGCGATATTGTATCCAGGTAGTTTTGATCCTATCACTCTGGGGCATTTGGATGTGATCGGCCGTCTTGCCCACTTATTTGATCGCGTTGTTGTACTGGTGGCGGATTCGCCGAGAAAAAATTATTTTTTTTCGCAAACTGAGCGACGTGAGTTGATCTTGAAGTCGGTAGGCGAAATTGCAAGATCGGGTAGCCGCAGCGATTTGAAACATATTGATGTGCAGTGTTCAAACGAACTTACAGTGGAGTTTGCCAAGCGTGAAGGCATACACCTTATCGCTCGCAGCGTGCGTACGGTTTCAGATTGGGAATATGAATACGCAATGGCCGACGCCAATCGCCGCCTGTGGCCCGAAATTGAAACATTTTTTATCATGGCGTCTGCGGAACACGGATTTATATCGTCGTCTCTTGTTCGCGAGGTGGCATTATTTGGCGGTGAAACACGTGCATTTGTGCCTCAATGTGTGACCGATGCTCTTAAAGAAAAAGTGAGGAATATATGATTTCAAAACGAGCTCAAAATTTAAAGCCTTCTCCGACCCTTGCGCTTGCGGCAAAGGCAAAAGAACTTGCGGCTCAGGGCCATGACGTGATTTCGCTTTCTGTCGGTGAACCGGATTGGGATACACTTGAGTGTGCCAAGCGTGCCGGTATCGATGCCATTGTTAAGGGTCAATCGAAATACACTCCTGCAAGTGGAATGCCCGCGCTTCGTAAAGCGATTGCGGAACAAAC
>JAJYHS010000146.1 GCA_021784635.1 bacterium | reverse complement strand
GTGCGATCGAATGCACTTTTTGAATAACCAGTTTGGCATCAGGATATTTTTGTATCTGCAAATATTTATCTTTCATGTGCTTATTGCGCAGAGAGATCCCGGTATCAAGCGAGTCCAAAGCAAAATTGAATTCACCACTGACGTGATCACCGTTGATCTTCAGTGTTCCTGTCGGAGCAGATCCGACGCCGTGAATTTTGATAAAGCTCGGCCGGCCAATTGCGAGAAAATCAACGTGACCACCTTTAGCCGATAGTTTCTGAACCATGGCCCAACTTGGCGCAGACATCGAACAAAGCAGGCACAATAAAATTGCGATTTTCATATCCCCCCCTTTATTTTTGACCAGAACGTCTTTCGTCTTTGCTATAAATGCATAAATTCTAAAGCTTGAATAGAGAATTCTTCGCCTTTTTAATTTTAGGTGAATATATGAATCAAAATCGACACAGATGCGCTTAGCAATTCAAGATTTCAAAAATGTCAGATGTGTTGATGTTGCTACGCTTTTATTTTTATTGCGTTAGGCTGAAAAATTTTAGTGCTAAAAAAACACAATTCGTACGTTGTTTTCAGCCGGTACGACTTTGCCGATAATGTCCGTGGCTCGAAAACGGGATTTCAAACGCTCGACAACAGTTGCAGCGCATTCAGCGGATACGGCCAAAAGTAATCCCCCCGATGTTTGAGGGTCTACCATGAGAAGCCGTGTCGTATCCGAAACGGCGTCGGCGTTGACTTCGTTCTTTACATATTCCCAATTGGTTCGGTGCGCCCGGTTCAAAATTTTATTTTCAATACATTCTCGCGCACCAGGCAGTACGGGAACCATTTGGGTATCGATGTGAAAATTAACGTTACTTGCGCGCGCCATTTGGAGTGCGTGGCCGGCAAGACCGAATCCGGTGACGTCCGTGGCCGCATGAATTCTAATGGTATGGGTAGCGCCAGAAGATTCGCCCGGTTTTATTTGCGTCAACATCTCCGGCGCATTGTTGAGCTGTTTCATACTTTCGATGGCGCCGGCAACAATGATATCGCTCGCTTCGCGCCGCTTGAGTGCCGAGGTGATTGTACCGGTGCCAAGAGCTTTCGTGAGAATGAGTACATCGCCAGGTCTGGCTCCCGCATTGGTCCACGCTTGATCGGCGGGTACAAACCCGGTCACCGAAAGTCCAAATTTAAGTGTGTCGTCGTCGATCGTGTGACCTCCAGCAAGGCACGCGCCCGCTTCATGAATTTTTTCAAGAGCTCCGCGTAGAAGAGGTTTAAGAATTTCAATTGGCAACGTCTGCGTCGGAAAGGCCAAAATACTCAGACAAAGTTTTGGTGAACCGCCCATTGCGTAAACGTCGCTAATGGCGTTGGCTGCGGCGATCGCGCCAAAATCGTACGGGTCATCGACTATGGGAGTAAAAAAATCGAGCGTTTGTACAAGATTTTGGCCATTCGCGAGGCTCCAGAGGCAAGCGTCATCCATGGTCTCTGCGCCTAGAATGAGTGACGGCGGCTTTGACAATTCCAGCTCTTGTAAAATCTCGCGTAGTTGACCAGCAGGGAGTTTAGCCGCACAGCCGCCTTTTTGTACGGTTTCAGTCAGGCGAATTGATTTTGAATCCAGTTCCGGCATTGGTCCCAATCTCCTTCAAACGCGATGGGGCGTTTCAGTCGTGACTCGGCATATTGATAAGCTTTGTCGTAATAATTTTCTAGTAAAAGACGAATCCACTGTCGGTGAAGATCGAAGTTCGACTTTTTAAACGCCGTTTTGAGACTTTCAAGGGTCAGCGCATGCATTTGACCGCCAAGGCGCGTGCGAATGCGAAAAAGGCACGTCTCGTAATGCGCTTCAAGCCGGCTCGAATCAATGCCGGTTTCAAGCGGAATTTTCACGTAGTCGCCCAAAATATTGGTCACGCGATCTTCGATATTTACATTGAGACGAATAATTGCGGAGCTCTTGATTTCATTCACGACGGTTTGGGGGACACGCAAACTGCCGATGGCGACGCTTTCATCTTCGATAAGAACGCGCGCGCGATCGCGAAGCTGGACAAAGCGAATTGCGATTTCATTTTCAAACGTAGTTTGGCTCGGCTGGGGCGTGCGTAATAGGGCGCCGAAGCTGCTCCCGCGGTGGCACGCGAATTTTTCTAAGTCGACGTGACAACGTTCAAATTGGTCGAGCAGTTGAGTTTTACCTGAACCGGTCGGACCGGCGATCACATAAAATGGCGGAGGTGCGCTCAATTCTTTCAAGAATTCGTTGCGCAAGGCCTTTGTACCGCCTTCGATTCGAATAACCTTTTGGCCAGCCGATTGAATCCACTTTGCGGCAGTTTCGGAACGCAAACCGCCGCGCCAGCACGTCAGTAGCGGCCACTCGGTTTCTTGCAAATAGTTGCCCCACTGTTCAACAAGGCGATCGCGGTGGCCGTCGACAAGTTTGTGGCCCAATTCAATTGCCGCCTGTTGGCCGCGATTTTTGTAGCAGATACCGACTTCGCGGCGCTCGGAATTATTTAAAATCGGGATATTAATAAATTTTGGTATGGCGCCCTTTTTGAATTCATCTTCGGAGCGCACATCCACGCCCCGTACGGAATTATCAAACGCGATAAGTTGAACGGCATGTGCCGGTGTGATCGACTGCAAATCCATTCGCTTACGGGTGTAAGTCGCGAAACTTATTGTGCTTCGCAGGCATATTGCTGGCTGTTGAGTTCCGCTCGGCCTTTGACTTGTCCGTAGCTCAACTGTGGACTCACTCTGAGTTGTATAAGCGCTTTCATAAAGCAGTGTGGAGCACCTGGATTTTTTTGCGAACAACCTACAATACCTTGATAGGTGAGGTCGCCGTGCGAATCCAACGAGGGCATCAATTTTAATTTAACTGAGCTGCCGAAGTAATCAATGAGCGTAACGGTACGCCGATCTTTTGAAAAATTAATGCTTAGACTTTTGCCGTATCCGTTCGGACTCACACAGGAATAATATTGCGTGTTCGAATTATAAGAGCGGCGCGAATACGCGTTTGCGACGTTTGAATAAACGGTTACAGACAAAGCCAACGCCGAAGTGAGCGTAGAAACGAGCACCGACAATCTTTTCATAAAAACTCCCATGTAAAGTCTTGAGTTTTCGACTCAAGGTAAATTGTTAAAAAATAACAGATGACTATTAACCTCCCATTCGAGGTCTTCGTCTTT
>JAJYHS010000248.1 GCA_021784635.1 bacterium | reverse complement strand
GACGATGACCATCGCATGAGTCGGAGCGATCAGTCGATAAAAATCGAGAAACCGGCGTGGCGGGTATAAAGATCTGTCGCCAGTAAAACCATATATAGGGTCGTGGTTAAAAAGTTTTGGATGAAGAATACCTGATACCGGTTTCACTGGGTTTTTAGGTGAAAAATCCGCGCTGTCTAACACGTCCGACGCAAAATAGAGCGATTGGCCCGAATCTATTGATTTAACGATCAACTGTTCAATCCGTTCAATCGGCAAGTTTAACCCAGAATACGCATGTTGGGTCTTGGGGGCTTTTTCAATACCGATTTTTGACCTCGTCAATTCGTAAAATTTGTTTGGGGCAAACCGGGGATTATAAAATAGAGTTACATACTCATTAGGGTCGAATTTTGCGAATTTCCGCGCAAAAGTTTGAGGCGTGAACTTTTTGACAACAGCCTTTTCTATTTCGAGCGGACTACTCTTGCTTTTTTTGGTTTTACTATTTTTTTTGCCGGTTTGTTCGTTTGATTTTGCAATTCGAAAACTAAATTCTTGTGGAGGTGTCCCCAAATGCGTTACCAGCATAACCATGACGTCGCGAAGGCCGGCTTCTCGAATGGCACGAAGGTCCGTATCTATTTTGCTTTCTGAACCGCCTTGTAAAACGCGCTGACGCATTTGTTCCGTTACGAGAAGCAATTTACGCTGAAGATCCGCCGTTAAGGCCTCGGTATCAACGGACCCAGAAGCCTCTTGCATCGCCGATTTCGGTACAAGGCCATATTTTTCAGCAAGATATACAAACCATTGATAATAGCCGCCGTCACCAACGTACGCATATCTATTTATGTAATTTAAAAGTCTTCGCCGATTATTTGCATATTTTCTTACGGCGGTTTCGCTGGTCTTTAAAAATGAATTCGATTTTTCAAGCATAGCGAAAAAATAGAGGTAATTTTCGGAGAATTCGAACTTCTCGTCCACGAGGTTTGCCGCCAATAATTTGGGGCGTAACATATTGAGGCTTGCAAACAACCAACAGCGGCCGGACTGATATTGATTGGTTATGCATGCCGTTTCAATTTTATGGGTATAATTCGAATTATGATTTTGAATGATTTCACGGTTGAGAGACAAAGCATCGATGCCTTGCTCTTGATTAGCTTGGCGGACCATTTTTCGTTCCGGATCAGCCGAATTTTCGATGTTTTGTAATTCTTGTTCAACCCATTTGGTCTTTAGTTCACTTGAGCCGCTGACAAACGGTGAATTATTTTCGAGTAAGGCGGGGCAGGATTTCTCGCGGGCGAATGCCGACGGCGCCAAGCCCAACAGTAGTACAATTGTGAAAAAGGCAAATAAAACTCGATACGGTAGAAAAACGGTTTGTCGCATATCCCCCCCCAATGACCTAGGGACCATCATCGAAGACGGGCGGATCTGTCAATCCGTAATGTTTTCAAAATAATTTAAACGGGCGGGCGGCCGACACAAAAATAGCGAAAACCCAGTTCGCGCATTTGCGCCAAATCGTACTGATTACGCCCGTCAAAGATAACCGGCTGTTTCAGCAGGGATTTCATTCGTTCAAAATCGGGTGATCGAAAGGGCTTCCATTCGGTAAGAAGTAGAAGCGCGTCGGCCTGCTCAAGAGGAGTGTATTGATCTGTGCAAATTTCGAGTTTTGACCCCTCATGCTTTTCAAAATATTCGCGCGCGTTTTCGCCAGCTATTGGATCAAACGCGGCGACGTGTGCACCGCTACGAAGAAGGTGGCCGATGATATCAAGAGACGGGGCTTCGCGAATGTCGTCGGTCTCTGGTTTAAAGCTTAAACCCCAAACGGCAAATTTGCGTCCGGCCAGGGTGGAGGTTTTGCTTTTCGCCCCTGCAAAGTGATTTTCGATTCTTTTTATGAATCGCTCACGCTGAGATTTATTAACATTCTCGACCGCATTCAATAGTTCTACATTGAGTCCGTTTTCGCGCGCGGTTTGCCTCAATGCTTTGACATCCTTCGGAAAGCACGACCCCCCGTAACCAATTCCGGGATAGGTGAAGTGATACCCAATACGCGCGTCTGATCCGATACCATTGCGAACCGCAGTGACATCAGCTCCTACTTTTTCTGCGACTTGGGCAATTTCGTTCATGAATGAAATCTTTGTCGCAAGCATCGCATTAGCGGCATATTTGGTGAGTTCGGCAGAACGGATATCCATAAATATAACCGGGTGACGATTCAAAATGAACGGCGAGTACAATTGCTCGACTTTCTTCTTTGCAAAATCGTCTTCACAGCCCACAACAATTCGATCGGGCCGCATAAAATCGTTAACCGCCGCACCTTCTTTCAAAAATTCTGGATTTGACGCGATTGAAAAAGAAACATGGGCGCCGCGTTTTTTCAGCGCCTCGTGAATCGTCGTTTTTATTTTATCGCCCGTACCGACAGGAACGGTTGATTTGGTGATGATCAACTTGGGTGATGTCATGGTTTCGCCGATCACGCGCGCAACGTTTAACACATGTTTTAGGTCTGCGCTGCCATCTTCGTTTGGAGGAGTGCCGACGGCAATCATTAAAATCTCGTGGCCGTGTACAGCGTCAACTAAATTTGTTGTAAACTGCAAGCGCTTAGCGGTGTAGTTGCTTTTGACCAGGTCTTCAAGGCCGGGCTCATAAATCGGGATGATGCCGTCCTGTAGGCGGCGAATTTTCGATTCATCGACATCTACGCACGTCACGGTGTTGCCAACTTCTGCCAAACACGTACCCGTGACAAGACCTACATAACCGGTACCGACGACGGCGAGTTTCATAATGCTCCTTTACGGCGCACGGTGCGCGCACTTTGATTAAATCGACTGGCAATTTTGGCGGCTACTTTTCGCGGAGCGAACCGTGTCGAAAATGCCATAATTTGATTGACGACCCCAGCCACTGCGAGGGGTTCGCCGCTCTTCATTGATTCGTAGCCAATTTCAGCAACCTTATTTGCTGACAGCATCGCCGGCGTTTTTAACATCCCCGCGTCAGAGGCCATGTTGGCTGCGGCTTGAAAACCCGTCAGTACGGGGCCCGGGCAAAGCGCGGTTGCGGTCACGCCGGTTCCTGTTAACTCTACGGCAAGCGCTTCAGTGAAACTCAAAACATACGCCTTCGTTGCGTAATATACTGCCATGTATGGGCCTGGTTGAAACGCTGCGGTTGAAGCGATATTGAGAATTCGACC
>JAJYHS010000194.1 GCA_021784635.1 bacterium | reverse complement strand
GCAGCCTTTTGCCACCTGACTTGCGACGTCGAACATTTGCTCCCGAGTGAGTGCTAAATCCGGGTGCTTTTGTAAATATTCAAATGTTGTTATGAACTCTCGCGCTGAAGAGCAACGTTCAGGCACTTGGCTTGCTTTTAGCAGTTTAGTATCGAGATGTGCTGTCGTGAGGTCCTTCAAAGATGCCGCTTGGGCGACACGTGTAGGCGCAAGCGAAAAGATACTAAAAGCGAAAACGCAACAAAGCGTGCGAAGTATAAATTTCACTCTTTTGATATCGGTTTAACTGCGCAATCGCCCGATGGCCTATCGTCGAGCTGTAGTGCGTTATTTGTCGCGGCGCTAATGTAAAACAAATAATCGCAGCATAGTCTTGTGCCGTGAACTCTAGTTGCGCGAGGATGCGAGATTATGATTGAACTACCAATTGTAGAATACTTGCGGGGGCAGCCGGTGACCGGGCGAAAGATTTATATAATTGAAGACGAACAAGATATTTCGGAGTTGATGCGGTTTAATTTGTCGCTTGAAGGTTTTGCAGTCGAAACTTTTTCTACGGGCGAAGCCGGGCTAAAAGCGATCGAAGAAAACGCTCCGGATCTGCTGATTCTCGATATCATGCTCCCCGGTATGAGCGGGCTCGAAATTTGCCGGCAATTAAAAGAAGGGCAAAACACAAAAAAAATTCCAACTATTATTGTCTCTGCGCGTGGCGAAGAGGCCGATGTCGTGCGCGGTCTTGAAATAGGCGCGGACGACTACGTAACAAAACCGTTTAGCCCCAAAGTGTTGCACGCGCGGGTTGAAGCGGTTTTACGGCGCGGGCAAGAGGCGCGAAAAGCGGCTGAAGTGGTTCAAATCGGCGGACTTACGATCAATGCCGGTCGTGTCGAGGTGCTTGTTGACGGTGAAAAAGTCAGTCTCACCCAATCCGAATTTCGGATTCTACATTTTTTAGCGCAACGACCCGGCTGGGTCTATACGCGCTCACAAATCGTTGAAGCCATTCGCGGCGAAAACTATTCAGTCACCGACCGTACGATCGATTTTCAAATGGTGGGCTTACGAAAAAAACTGGGCTCAGTGGGGCATCTGATTGAAACGGTTCGGGGAGTAGGGTATCGGTTCAGAGATTCGGAACCTAATTTGTGAACGACCGACGGCAACCCGCGAAATCACGACAATTTTTTTGGCAAATTTTTGCCGCACTCAACGGCCTGAGCGTCTGTTCGCTTTTAGCGGCTTATTTCATTGCGCCGTCTGATCCGAAACTTTTGCGAGCTTTAATGATTTTGCTCCCTGTGCAATTCGTTGTCTCTGTGATACTGGCCCTGCGATTGCGGCGACCCGTAGATGTCTTGCGTTTGGCTTTGCAGCGTATTCGCTTGCAACTTCGACACCGAATTCAAATGTTGTCGGCGCAAAAAAATGAACAAGACGCTTTGTTATCGTCAATGGCCGAGGGTGTGGTCGCCATCGATGCAGAAATGCGGATTATACAGGTTAATCGTGCGGCAGCCCGAATCTTGCAACTTGATCCGAAAGCCGCAGTGGGCTGTTTGTTGCACGATTTAATTCAAGAGCCATCGGTTATCGAACTCATTGAAACGGTCCGGCGCGATAATCAATCAGCAGAGCGCGACATCGAGCTCAAGGGCGATCGTTCGCGCCATTTGCAGGTGCAAGCCGGTCCCATGAATTTTGACGCCAAAGCGGCCGGGGTGGTGGTCGTGTTTTCAGATGTAACTCGTATGCGAGAACTTGAGGGTATGCGCCGCAATTTTGTTTCTAACGTTTCGCACGAACTGCGCACGCCGCTGACGTCGATACAGGGTTTCGCCGAGACTTTGCTCAATCCGGCGGTAAAAGACCCCGAAGAAGTTCGCAAATTCTTGCAGATTATTCAACGTCATGCCACCCGTCTCGGCCGCATCATCGACGACATACTGACACTTTCGAGTCTCGAGCGTGATGCTGAAAATAATCAAATTGAACTTAAAATTGATTTGATTCGGCCCGTCCTGCAGGCGGCTGTCGAACTATGCGGCAAAAAGGCCGAGGTTAAAAAAATCAAAATCGAATTGACGTGTGCCGAAGAGATTTCAGCTCCAATTGATACGCATCTACTTGAACAAGCCGTGATCAACCTAGTTGACAATGCCGTCCGCTATAGCGATGAAGGCCAGCCGATTCGTGTTGAAGCTGAGCAAGTTGGGTCTGAAATTTTCATTCGTGTGATCGACCATGGAATTGGCATTCCTGAAAAACAATTGCCGCGGATTTTTGAACGTTTTTACCGTGTCGACAAAGCCCGCAGCCGCGAACTCGGTGGCACAGGCTTAGGGCTATCAATTGTTAAACATATTGCGCTCGCACACAAAGGGAGCGTTGAGGTACAGAGCCAGGTCGGTGAGGGGAGCCAATTTACAATTCGGCTACCCTCATCTCAGTAGAAATTTGGTATTATTCGCACTTAAATCCGGCTTTAGTCAAATTCTTGCGGATTTCGTTTTGAACATCGGCGCAATGGTGGGATTTCGGTCCGCCACTGGCGATTTCTTTTGTTTTGCCCCATTTGGTATATTCGACAATGCAACGGTCTTTGCTTAGCGCGACCGTGGCCACGCGTTTGTCTTTACCTTTTGAACAAGTGAGAGTCATGGTCGAAGTTCCGCTTTTGGTCATTGAGTGTTTAGCTGTTTTAGCAGCTTTCATTGTCGCGACCGGCTTCGCGCCCATCGTTTTTTTTGCTTTCATCGAAGAACAACCAGCTAACAGCGCAGCGGCTGCAAGCGATGCCAAGATGATTTTCATGTTGAATATCTCCTTGCTAAATTTGTTTTATTTGATTTCGCGATGAAGAGTGTGTTTGCGCATATGCGGATTGTATTTCTTTTTCTCTAAGCGCTCAGGATGATTTTGAAAGTTTTTACGAGTTGTGTAACGAGACGGCGGTACACCCGCGGCGCGAGCCTCAGTACATTCAAGCGTAATAATTCGCACTTTACCTTTTTTAGCCATAAATTCACCTGCTGATGGGGCATAACGTACCCGAACGGTTATTCAACGACAAGAGAAATTTCGCGCTTGTATTTCTGAATAGTGCTTCGAAACCCATAGTATAGGGATTCGGCAATGAACGCGTGACCGATCGAAACTTCGATTATCTGCGGGACTGACTCCAGGAGTGTCCCAAGATTTATCGAGTTGAGGTCATGACCGGCGTTTACGGTGACCCCAATGGTCTCCGCCTTTACCGCT
>JAJYHS010000015.1 GCA_021784635.1 bacterium | reverse complement strand
ACTGAGAAAATTGTGTCGGAACTTGAAATATATGCGGCGAAATACGGCCGCCGATTCAAGCCATTGCAACCGCTCGTGAACCTAGCGAATTCAAAACGCGGGTTTTATCAGTAAAGTTGGCACGTTTTGCATATTGAAGCTCTTAGCTAAGATCTATTTCGATAGGAGCCCGTTTATGACCAGCCAACTGAATCGTCTGGTGACATTTTCTGCATTTATGGCCATTTGTTTTACGGTATCGATCGTGAACGCGGAACCGGCATGTAATCCATCGACTAATGTAGTGACGAACGCCGTCGATTCACAAATGCAAGTGCCGTCCGAAGATACCACTGTTGAAGAGCCGGGTAATTTTCATGTGATTGTTCCGGGGCGGGTGTATCGTGGAGCACGACCGACGTCAAAAGCTCAAGTGGAGTGGTTGCACAAAATCGGCGTGAAAACCATTATCGATTTGCAAGGTCATGACCCGAAGGCATTTTGGGTTTCGGAACACGGTGAACTTCCGTTTGCGCGGCTTCGCGAGGCGAAATGGGCGCTTTTAAATCATATTCTGTGGTTCAACGAGCCAATGGATTCGGTCGCGCCGGTTTTGTGTCACGAGGCACGCGAGATCAAACAGATCCTCAATATCATACGTGACCCCAAATACCAGCCGGTCTATTTTCACTGTGAACATGGCAAGGATCGCACCGGTTTAATTGCCGCGCTATACGAAGTGTTTTATGAAAGACCAGCTTTGTCACCGCACGCAGCTTTTCAACAAATGCTAAAAGATGGACACTTTGATCACGGACCGTGGCGCAACATGGATCGCTATTTTCGACTTGCGACCACCCCGCCAATGAGCTTAGACAAGCGTGACAATTATATGTGTGGAAGTTCCGGCGACTTTATTCCATTACAATTACGACTAACTCGATAATTTTTTCGCTACACTCGTCGCAATTCGCATTTGGCCAAATTCAACTTGGCTTACTTAAAGTGTTTGAGTAACTCTTGTTCAACATTGGGGCCGGGGGGCAACCATGAAAAACAAGATGAAGTATAGGATGTTATTGGCGCTGAAATACTGCGCTTTTGCGGCAATTAGTTTGTGTTTCAATTTAGCAGTTCAGGCGCAGCCATCTGCCGTTGTGGCGCCGGGTAACTTTCACGTTGTTGTGTCACACAGAATCTATCGTGGTGCGCGCCCAATGACTGAAGGTGAAGTGAAGTGGTTAAGCAATTTAGGAGTGAAAACGATCATCGATTTGCAGGGCGGTGATCCAAAAGCATTTTGGGTTTTTGAAGACGGCGAATGGCCGGCACAACGAAATTTGGAACATTTATGGGCGCACGAAAACCACGTTCACTGGCTTAATTATCCGCTCGATTCCGCACCAGCTCTCGGCGTGCAAAGCAAAGAAGCCGGCGAAATCAATAAGGTGCTCGATGTTATGCGAAATCCCGCGTACCAACCGGTTTTCGTTCACTGCGAACATGGTAAAGACCGCACCGGTTTAGTCGTGGCGCTCTATCAAGTTTTTTACGAAAAGCCACCAATGACTCCAACCGCAGCATATCGGGAAATGTACGCCGATGGCCATAGCCCGCTATTGCGAGCGATGGATGGATATTTTAACCTCGCGACGACGCCGCCAATGAGTTTACATAAGTGTGATCATTCGTGGTGTTGGGATCAGCTTGATCTGTATCTGCAAGATGTAAACGTACAAGACATAAACGTTCAAGAAATTAACCTGCAAAGTCTGTCTAAACATTAGACACCTGCAAACGGGCTCGACGAATGCGAAACTGACTGACGGGCGTAAAACGAAATTCGGCACTTAAACCTCAAATGGTGCCAACGACACCTTCAACTAAAATATATTCGATTTAGCCGTATCAAAGCGAGATGCGAGTTGGTCCGAAGTTTGCGTATTAGCTAGGTAAGGGCGCGTGTTGAAGTCAGAGCTTCTACATGTGCGAGGAGAAAATCTATGAAAACAATCAATCGGTTCCATATAAACAGCCAATACGCAAAAAAGGCTTTAGGGCTTCTCGTTGCCGTGATGGCGATCATGGCTCTTGGCGCTTGTTCGAAAACAACGAGCCCTTCACTTAACAGTCGATTTGGTTACCGAACTCCTTACAATCCGAATAATTTTAACGGTGGCAACTACATGAACCAATCTTCCGGGTTAGGTTGTATTTCTGCTCCAAGCGGTCAGTCGCTCTATAACATTTTGGCTCAAGAATTTATGCCCGGCCAAAACAGTCTTGGCAATGTGAACGACAGTTGCGGAATTTGGCTAGCTGGCTCAATCGCTTCGAGCAGCGCGAGCGGTGAAATCGAAATGGTTGTACAAGATCAAGAATGCGTCAGTTCCGGCGAAAATAGCTGTTACGTTCTGCCGTTTAACGTTGTTCAAAGTGGTACGGTTGAGAATCAGTCGGTGACGACCCAAATCGGCAATCCGCAACAACAAGGCAGCGGCGCAAATGTCGTGGTTCAAGACGGCGACGGCGTGGTGTATTTTCAGGGAACTTATCAATATGGGCAATTAAACAACGGTCAACAAGCTCCGTTCTGGGAAGGCCAAGTTTACTTTCAAAATAATCAAAGTGTAGGCGGAGCCGCAGGCAATCTTGGGGCCTTTCAAATTCCGATTGAATATATTCTTCATTGAGGACGCGAAATCCGCGTAGCGGAGTTTCACTCGACGACAAAAGGTGAGTTATGAAAGCAAGTGGAATTAAAGAAAAGACAAGAATAACGGCAATAGCAATTGCACTTGTGCTCGGGTTATCAATTCAGGTTTCGCAAAAAGCATGGGCAATGGGCGATATGAGTGAGCTTGATCGCGTTGAAAGTTGCGCACAATTGCGAGATGTCGCAAATCAACTCGTCGCCGTCGTGCCGAAAAATTTGGCCAGTTATCACCGGCTCGAAAGATTGAACCCGCGTCAGTACCCTCCCGGAGTGATTCGTATGGCAAAACTTCAGGCGCTTGAGTGGATACGCAATCATCGAAATTTGGCACAGAACCAAGAAGAGGATCTCATTCACAATTGCGATATCGAAACAAGTGCGCGCGCAATTCGCGGGCTTGAGCGAACATTTGACGAACTCAATGTACAGTTGGCGATGGCCCAAATTCATAGCGCTCCGGCTTTTTGGCATTGATAAAATAAAGGTCGTAAAATGAAATGCGCAAGTTTTGTCACTTAAATGGTAGCGATTTCACTGTTCTTGTCGAGACGTATACATCGATGTTTTTATATGCTATA
>JAJYHS010000285.1 GCA_021784635.1 bacterium | reverse complement strand
AAATCCGCTTCCTCCGCCTCCGACGTTAGCAAGCGGTTCAACTTCAATGACGCCGCATCGAGTGGAAATGGTTGTGCTTAAGACGCGTTCATATTGTTGGAGCAGATATGCTCCAACGCAACGGGCAGCGTTTCCGCACATTTCGGCATTTGAACCATCAGCGTTGTAAAAATCCCACTTAAGATCGGCAATCTTTGAAGATTCGAGAAAAAGGAGTCCATCGGCGCCAATGCCGGTGTGCAGGTCGCAGAGTTTTTTTGCCAATTGTCTTCGTTTACCCTTTGGAACAAAGCGATTTTTGCCGCGCTTATGTGATCGCGTTTGTAATAAGTCGATCAACAAGAAGCAATTGCCAGCACCCGTGAGTTTATGAAGCGTCATGCGTTCACCTTGTCTAAGCCGCATTGTTGGAATAAAAGTTAAACCATTTGCTAGGAAGGACGCAAGTGAAGATGGGCTCTGGCGTAAGCGAACAATTGAGTGAAGCGGCCGCTCGGATCAAGCTTGAACCCCAGTGGCGGGCAGCCCTCCAAGGTGAAATTCAAAAGCCTTATATGCAGGATTTGCGCGCCTTTCTGCTTAACGAGTTGCGATCCAACAAACGAATTTATCCTAAACCTTCGGAGTATTTCGCTGCTTTCAATCTCACACCGTTGGATGAAGTCAAAGTGGTCATTTTAGGGCAAGATCCCTATCATGGTCCGGGTCAAGCACACGGGCTCTGTTTCTCAGTCAAAGAAGGTGTTGCGTTGCCGCCGTCGCTAGAAAATATTTTTAAAGAATTGAAAAGTGATTTGGGCATTGAATTGCCAAAAAACGGCTGTCTCAGTGGTTGGGCCAAACAGGGTGTTCTTCTTCTTAATGCAACCTTATCCGTCGAAGCGGGCAAGGCGGGTTCTCATCAAAAAAAAGGATGGGAGGAATTTACTGATTTTGCGGTTCAATATCTCAACGAGCATCGTCAACACATCGTCTTCATTCTCTGGGGAAGTTTCGCGCAAAAAAAAGGCGCACTTATTGATCGCAAGCGGCATCTGGTTTTAGAGGCTCCGCATCCGTCGCCTCTTTCTGCACATCGTGGCTTTTTTGGTTCTCGCCACTTTTCAAAATCCAACGCATATCTCAAAAAGCACGGTATTGAGCCAATCGACTGGAGAAAAACAACAGGCTACGGCAAGCTATTCGAAATGGAATTGGGTTGTTGTGGTTGATCCTTACTTTTTGTGTTTGGACTTCCGCTTCATACGGTAAAAAATCACCCTCGCGTGGTCAGACATTAGTTTACTGTGCTGTTGCAAGTCCCCAGACGTTTAATCCGGAGCTTGCCACCGACGGCGCGACCTTTAATGCAAGTTCACAGCAGATTTATAATCGATTGGTTAAACTCAATAACAGCACCATGCAAATTGAGCCAAGTCTTGCACAGTCGTGGCAAATATCTCCGGACGGTAAAGTCATAACTTTTCACCTGCGAAAAGGAGTGAAGTTTCAAAAAACCCCCTACTTCACCCCGACCCGTGATTTCGACGCGGACGACGTTATATTTACTTTTCATCGTATGCTTTCGACAAAGAATCCGTTTCATGATGTCGGGGGCGGAGTGTATCCCGATTTTGAAGCTGAACAAATGCCCTCTCTAATCGCGCGAATTGAGAAAATAAATAATTTGACCGTGAGATTTGTTTTGACTCAACCCGAGGCGCCATTTCTTGCCGATCTCGCCATGGATTTTGCGAGCATTTTGTCTAAACAATATGCGGACCAATTGATTCGACAACACCGTCTTGCAGACATAGATTCGAAGCCCGTCGGTACGGGGCCGTTTATTTTTCAATCGTATTTAAGGGGGCGCCTCATTCGGTACACGGCAAATCCCGATTATTTCTTGGGCAAGCCCAAAATAGAACATCTTGTTTTTCGAATCGTAACAAGTCCGCGCGCGCGCTTACATGATTTAATTACCGGCCGCTGCCAAATTGACGGCAATTTGCCGCCTGACGCCATCGACATAATCCGCCGAAACCCCAAGCTTAAACTTCTGGCGTCGCCAGGTTTAAACTTGAGTTATTTAACATTCAATGTGAGAAAAATGCCGTTTGCCTCGCTTAAATTTCGAAAAGCCGTCTATTATGCGCTCAATCGGGAGTCATACATTAAAGCCATTTATGACAATCAGGCCGAGGTTGCGAAAAATCCGATTCCACCCACTATGTGGTCGTTCGACCGTAAAATTCGCGACTATCATTACGACCCCGAAGAAGCACGCAAGTTGTTGAAGCAATTGGGCTTGCCCAAAGGATTTAAAGTAACACTATGGTGCCCGCACGTGGCGCGTCCGTACAACCCGAATCCCTTAAAAATGGCCGAACTCATTAAGGGAGATCTCGACAAAGTGGGAATCGAGGTCAACGTGAAGACTCTCGGGTGGGTCACATTTTTAAAGAAATCGCGGGCCGGTGAGTTGCCGTTCAGCTTGCAAGGGTGGACGGGTGATAATGGTGATCCGGATAATTTTCTCAATACGCTTCTGTCGTGCGACAGTATTTCATCCGGCGATAATCGCGCGCACTGGTGCGACCGCCGATTTTCGTTCGAAGTGGATCGTGCCCGAGTAACCACGAACGTGCGAATTCGCACCCGATTTTACCAGCGGGCGCAGCAGATATTTCATCAACAAATTCCTTGGGTGCCAATCGCTTATAGTACGATTTTTAAAGCTTTGCGCAAAGACGTCAGGGGATACCAGGTTAGCCCGTTCGGCGTCGACTATTTCGGGAGCGTCTATTATAAATAAAAAATACCGTATTATAAACAAATTGAATTTGCCATCGAAGAGCGAACTCATGGCAGCCGCCTCCGCGCGGCGCCTGATTATTGTCTACGACCGAAAACTTTTGAATAAACCCTACTTTGTAAAATGGCTTAAGCGTTTTAGTTACACGCTCGCCGTTAAAGGTGGTGAGTCATTTAAAGATCTGGCAAATCTGCCGAAACTTGTTGGAGTTGTATTGCCAATGACAGCGAATATTTCCCGCCACGACTGTGCAATAGTTGCTGTCGGCGGAGGGTCAATCGGTGATGGGGCTGGTTTTTTAGCAAGTGTCATTAAACGTGGTATAAGACTTGTGCACATTCCCTCAACGTGGCTTGCTGCAGTCGATTCCGCGCACGGTGGAAAAACCGCGATGAATGTCGGCAAATTTAAGAATCAAATCGGGACCTTTTACCCCGCGCGCGCCGTATTTTTTATTAAAGAAATGCTTTTTGGCGAGCCTG
>JAJYHS010000155.1 GCA_021784635.1 bacterium | reverse complement strand
CCACCCGCCTGACGGCCGTTTCAGTCTTCAACTTCGACGACTGGTTGGGTGCCAAAAGCCGTGCCTGATATCGCGCTTTGCGAAGGTTCGGTACTAAACCCAAGTTGGTAGGGAGAACCTGGATAGACTGTGACGGCACTTGAACACGCGGTGACGAGCCCGGTTGATGTGGCGCCGATATAGATCGTTCCTGTTTTTCCGATGTATGTAACTCCGGCAAAATTCGCATGGCCCGAAGATGCCGATACCGGGTTGGTAGTGGCAGAAAGGTTGCCGCTTGCCAATGTTGTGCAGTTTGAGTCGGTATAGGCGCCCAGTGTAATCGAATTTGTCGCCGAGCTATCGAGGTTGCCGCCTGAATCCTCGACGGCAACTATGGGCTGGATGCCAAAAGTTTGGCCTGAATTAACGGCAGTGGATGGGGCGGTGCTAAAAACAAGTTGATATGCTGGCCCCGAGTCAATTGTAATGGCAGAAGAACATGCTTTTACCAGCCCGCTTGCTGTTGCGCCGATATAAATTGTGCCGGTCGGCCCGCTATAAGTAACACCGGTAAACGCCGCTTTACCCGATGACGCTGATAGCGGGTTAGTCGTTTCTGTAAGTCCACTGATTGAAGTAGTACAATTTGAATTAGAAAACGCACCAAGTGTAATGGAGTTTGAAGCTGAGCTAATGAGATTGCCGCCGCTGTCTTCAACTTCGACGACAGGTTGCGTGCTAAATACTGAACCTGTAACGTTCGTGGTCGAAGGTTCAGTGCTAAAGGCAAGCTGGTAGGCAGAACCTGCGCTTACCGCAATGGCTTTCGAACATCCGGTTACGAGTCCGTTTGATGTTGCACCAAGGTAAATCGTACCAACCGGTCCGGTGTAAGTTACGCCGGCAAACGTTGCGGACCCTGAAGATGCAGACACAGGATTCGCGGTGGCAGACAGAGTACCTGTTGCGGCAGTGGTGCAGCTTGAGTTTGAAAAAACCTTAAGCGTAATCGAATTTGAAGCGGAGCTAATGAGATTTCCGCCGCTGTCTTCAACTTCGACGACAGGTTGCGTGCTCAAAACCGAGCCCGAGGTTTCGGTTGTTGAGGGTTGTGTGCTAAAGGCGGTTTGGTAAGCGGAACCGGTACCGATTGTAATGGCCCCAGAACAAGCGGTGGTGAGACCACTTGCTGTGGCGCCTACATAAATCGTGCCGGCTGGGCCATTGTAAGTTACGGTTGTGAATATTGCGACTCCCGAGGACGCTTGCAAAGAATCCTCGGTGAATGTGCCTGATGCGGTAGCGGTGCAGGTCGAATTTGTATAGGCAACAAGCGTAACTGTATTATTGGCCGTCGTCGAAATTTTGCCGCTAGCATCTTCAATCAGCACATAAGGTTGGGTGCTGAATAAAGCGCCCGAGTTTGCAGTTGAAGGCAGCGAGGTATAGAAAACCAATTGAGTTGCCGGATCGGAGGTTGAAGTGCCGTTACCTAGTTTTTTAAGCGGCATCGAGCATGCAGTTGTAAGACTGCCAACTGTTCCGCAAAAAAGAAAATAACAAATAATTTTGAATGCATTTGCGTTTTTACGCATAGTACGTTCCATAAAAAACACGTCACCTAATTTATTTTATCATGGCCTAATACTTTTGGTCTTTATGGCGAGAAAATGTCATTTTGAGGCGTGAAAACGTATTAAATTTAGACATCTTTGAATCTCGAATATATTCTAAATTGTGAAAAAGATGATTTCAAAAAGATACGCGAGTTCATTGAAAATCGGCCTCGTAATTATTTTGTTTGCACTGCCCTTCATGTCGACCCGAGTTCTCGCGCAAAATGTTGGTAATTCTACGAGAATGTGGCAGGCCGGTGCATTTTTCGGTCGCGGATTGCCGTATGGGCTTTCGCAAAACGACGAGATTTTTACGATTTGGGGATTGCGGATTTCGCCGCCGATTCCAGGCACGCAACGGGGATTTTTCGATGGTACTTATACGTCAGGCGCCGGGAGTGCGGTGACGTGGCAAGAGCTTTCGGTCGGCCTGAGCCTAGAGGAGCCGGTCGAAACGCTTTTTTTGGGTATGGGGATTGGATTTGACGCCATTCGGTTCACCACAGATTTGCTCAGCGGTCCTCATATAGTTTCTGGATATTATTTGTTGGGTAGCGCGATGACCAATATCACGCCGAGTTTATTGGCGCGTTTTGATTTAACAATGAACTATCAGCCGGTTCCGGTTTATATGGTAGACTTAGGTCTGGTGTACCAATTCCAATAAAGTTTGTTTCATGACAAAAGTCTGTCTCAATTTGAAACGACAGAATGCCGAAAGTACACCTATATGAGACCACTGCGATTACTTAAATTGTTTATTTTTATCGTCGTCACGACGCTCCTTACGACGAGTTGTACAAAAAATTATCTTGCGCAATTTGCAATGAACGACGACGAATCTTATCTCTATGATGCGATTATAGATATAAATAAAGCTGATTATACCGACGCAATTACGGCTTGCTCCAACATTTCATCGACATCATTGCAAACGGAACAGTACGCCACGGTTTGCGCTTCGGCTTACGCCGGCCAATGTGGGTTCACGATGACATTTTTTGAAAATAACATTACAACGTTCACTGCGCCTTGGGGAGCGTTCATGATCAAAACCCTTGGCTCCACTTCACCGAGCGCGATCTCCGAATGCGACGACGCAGAAACAATTTTGCGTAACATTGGTCCCGCTTCGACGCGAAGTTCTGACGCCAATCTGTTTATGATGGCGCTGTCTCTTTATAAAATCGGTGTCATCGCAAAAGCTTTGGGTGATCCGACAAACTCGGGATTGCTTTCGGGTTCATTTGATGCTTGCAGCATTGCCACTAGCCCTGTGGATTATCAACAAATGATGGCCGAAGCTTTTTGGGATTTATCCCAGTCGGCGGCACAACTGACAAATGACTCGCTGGTCGGCACTTTTGCCCTAGGTATTGCAGGTGAGTGCACGCTTCTTTCGAGTGTCACTGATAGTGGCGGCAAAGCCGAGAATCTTTGTAGCGCTACAAGTGTGAGCGCGATTACAGCCGATCAGATCAAGGGCGGGTTGAGTATGCTGAAAGAGGGTTCATCGATTGGAGTGAATCAGGGTACTTGCGGTGGAGGAACAGTCGCATCAACTAATTGCCAGTGCTTATAGCACGACGCCACAAGGTTAATGCGGCACCACTTTAGGTGTGCGAACCAGCAAAAGGAGTTGCAGATTCGCAAGAAAATACGAATCGTTTATTTTAGTG
>JAJYHS010000249.1 GCA_021784635.1 bacterium | reverse complement strand
CAGTTGGTGCTGGCTCACTTGGTTTAGCGGGATTGGGCACAGGTGCCGCATTCGCAGTCGATGCATCGCTCTTCACCGCATCGGCAAATTGATCTACAAGTGCGGGACCACCGCGGCTGATTTGTTCCAACTGTTTTTTGAGACGGGCGTTTTCTTCTTTATAATGAGATAGATCGGCGATATCGTCTTCGATGATTTCGTATTCTGCAAGTTTGCCTTCGAGGTCTTTGATCTTCGCAAGCAATTCCGCAGATGCGCCTTCATTGGCCTTCGCATCAACGACTTGTTTTTTCAGTTCTTCGATCATCGCAGCCCGCGCTTCAAGCTCTTTTTTAAGCGCCGGCCCGTCGGCATTTGCATTACCTAAAGACCCAGTCGCCCCCGTTACGCCGGTACCGGAACCTGTCACTCGACCCGAACCATCGGCCGTTGCGCCGCTCACGGAATCAATCGCGCTATGTGTTTGGCTCAAAAGTTTTTTGAGCGTGTCTTCAATTTTTGAAAAATCAACGGCGTCGAGCGACGATGACGAAGTCCGAAAAACTTGTCGAAATACGACGTAAACCGAAAGCAAACAAATGATCGCGATCGTAAGCAAAATGATTGTTTCGTTATGCTGGATAAAAAAATGCAAAAAAGCGTCGAGTGTCACCTATTTATTGTCTAGACCAGCGAATGACCGGTCAACAATGAACTGGTCTTCAGTCGAGCCGTGTGCTAGCGTGATGCAAAATATGTCATCAGAAATTTCACAGCCATTCGATTTGATCATTTCTGGTGCAACAATTGTTGCACCTCATAATCGCGAAAAAGGCCGGTGGACGGTGGAAGTCGCGGACGTCGGGATTTCAAACAAGAAAATTGCGGCGATCGGTGCGCTTAACCAAAGCGAAGCAAAATCAAAAATTCAAGCTCGCGGGCTTACACTTTTACCGGGAGCAATCGATACGCAAGTTCATTTTCGCGATCCCGGGTTCCCTGAAAAAGAAGATCTCGTCAGTGGGTCGCGTGCCGCGCTCATGGGCGGTGTCACCACGTTTTTTGACATGCCCAACACGAAACCGCCGACTCTAACTGCACTTGATGTCGCGGATAAAGTCAGCCGTGCACAAAATAAGTGCTGGGTGAATTACGCATTTTATATCGGGGCGTCCCCTTCAAACATTGATAAACTCGCCGAACTAGAAAACCATCGCAATGTTTGTGGAGTAAAAATCTTCATGGGCAGCTCCACTGGCAATCTGATAATCGGATCCGACGAAAATTTAGAGCGTGTGGTTTCAAAATTAACCCGGCCATTTGCTGTGCACGCCGAAGATAATCCCCGGCTCAGTGAACGGCGCCGTATAGTTGAACAGGCGCCGGGTCAAGTTGAGATGCACCCGGATTGGCGCGATGTCGAAACGGCGTTGATCGCCACCAAGAAAATTGTCGCGTTGGCCGAAAAATATTCGAAGCACGCGCATATTCTTCATATCTCCACCGCCGAAGAGATCGATTTTTTTCGCGTGCATCGTAACGGCCATGTGACATTTGAAGTCACCCCTCAACATCTGACTCTTGTCGCTCCAGAATGTTATGCAAAACTCGGAACTCTCGCGCAAATGAATCCGCCCATACGCGACAAGCGCCATTACGAAGCAATATGGACGGCCGTACGTGACGGTCTCGCGACGACAATCGGATCGGACCACGCACCTCACACCCTGGCCGAAAAAAAGCAAATTTATCCGAAATCGCCATCGGGAATGCCGGGGGTCCAAACACTTTTACCGGTCATGCTCGATCATGTGCATAATAATCGACTTAGCCTAGCGCGGCTTGTGGAGCTGACAAGTTACAATCCCGCGCAGCTATTTCGTCTAAACTCAAAGGGTTCAATTCAAATCGGTAAAGATGCGGATTTTGCACTGGTCGATTTGAACGCCGAAAAAACGATCACGAATTCATGGATCGAAAGCCGCTGCAAGTGGACACCATTTGACGGTTACAAAGTTCACGGCTGGGTTGTTGCCACAATTGTTGGCGGTCATATCAGTATGCGTGACGGTGAAATTATTGGGTCGCCGATGGGCAGTCCGGCTCTAAGAACGTAGTGGCCATTTGACCCGCGTTGTATGTCGATGCCGCGCGGACTTCAAATTGATCGGAACACGATTGAAAAGAAAGTGAATTCACGGCCACTTCGAATTCACCATTTTTACATTCCACTTGTCCTGAATCGAGAATTTGATCTGGATTTTGCGCTGAAGTTATCGCCCAATTGACGACTGTACCGTTCGGGTTACCGACACACAACCCTTGTACAACGGTCGAATTTGAAGTCACTACTTGTGTGGGGTTCACAAACTGTACTGGCGAAGAATTCCAATTATCGACAATTTTTACAGTATTGCTCGTTGACGCCGAACTTGCAAAATTGGCAGCAGGAGCGCAATTTTCAAACTTAAACAGTACAAGTATCCCCAGAGCCGCGATGGGGATCACTCGCGTAAAAAACCTGTTCTTCATAAAATTAGTTTAAACCACGAACCATACGAGATGCAAAAAATCCATCAAATTGCGTCTCAATCGGAGACACTTGCCATTGGGTTTCAACCCTAAATTCACCCTGCGCGCGGTCTGTAAAATCCTGGACACGCAACCAGTTTTCAGACGGCAAAACACTGCAAGTGGAATAAACGAGGTGGCCGCCGGGCCGAACCATTCGGCTGTAACTTTGCAGCACATCCGTCTGTATCTCGGCGAGCCGGTTAAGCTCGACTTCGTTGAGCTTCCATTTTGCATCAGGATTTCTTCGGAGCACACCGAGACCCGAACACGGAACATCGAGAAGCACCCGATCGGCCGAGCCTTCAAGGCGCTTTATAACTTTGGTCGAGTCGATAAGGCGTGTCTCAATATTAGACACTCCCGCGCGGCGGGCCCGCTTTTTTAACTCGTCGAGCTTCCACTCGTTTACGTCAAGACAGAGGAGTCTTCCTTTATTTTTCATCAAAGAGGCCAAATGAAGAGACTTACCGCCAGCGCCGGCACAGGCATCGATCACAAACTCACCCGGCTCGGGATTCAAAAACGGCCCAACCATTTGCGAGCCCGCGTCTTGCATTTCTATCCAACCGTTTTGAAACGCTGTCGTGCGAAACACATTTTGCCTCTTCAGTAAACGTAGTGCGCTCGGCACTTGGTCGACGAACTGAGTTTCAACTCCTTCTTTCGACAATAGTTCGCGCGCTTTCTCGACGCTGGTTTTTAACTCATTTACTCTTAGAAAATGCGGCGCTGGCTTATTAAGCGCTCGCATCATTTCTGCAGCGCCACTCAAACCCAACTCTTGAGTCAATCGAGAGGCCAGCCAATCCGGCACGGACTCGCGTACTGCTAGCGGCAAATTTTCAACTTTTTCGCGAAACAGTTCTTTTTCACGGACGTAAAACAAGATCAGCGCCGCCTCGTCGCGAGTTTGCGCGAGCGTTTCAATAAGTCGCCGCCAGCGCACGATATCGTAAACGGTTTCGGCAAACACGCGTCGGTCTCTCGCACCCCATTTTCGATGTGTGCGCATCGCGTGTTCAATCGCTTTGTCGGCGTGCTGCGATTCTGAAAATATAGACTTTAATGTTGCGATGCATGCCGTTTCGATCGGTCGTGGGAGTTGCATATCGGGCGTGTCCTAGCTGGAAAACATTTGTAAGAACTTGCCTAAAATACGAAGACGCCGCCGGCACTGAGATAAACGCCTTCTTGTTGGCCTTGACTTAAAAGGTTGATGAGCCCTTTAAATCCCGTCTCCATATAAAGTCCACCATTGCTGAATAAATACGGAAAACGCACGCCCATCATGACAACGTAATTTGCCGCCAAATCGCCGGAGCCTTGAACTTGCCGAAGAAATACCCCCGGGCCGATTCCGCCGCCGAAATACATCGGGAATCGGCTCTCGGCATCGGGGAATGCAATAATTGGCATCATTTCAAATTGTTCCGGATGATCGCCATTAACTGTGTACGATTGAAGTTCGGCACGAAACCACAGATCCATCGAACTTGGCCATCCGCCGATTCGGTACGTTACCGTAAGCATCCCCGAACCGACGTTTTTTTTATGCGAACCGCCCCACTCGTAGGCGTCATCATTCAAAAATGTGCCAATCCCAAGCATAAGATAGCGATTCCCGCTCGAAACAGAACTCTCTGAATCCACCGAATCGGGGCCGCGGTCACCGTCTTCGCGCATTTCTTCTTCGTGCTCATTACGAGCGATAAAATACGACCTTGCAGCAGCAACTCCCACAGGAACAGAACGAGCCGGTTGAGTATTGAGATTAAGATTGGTTGATTTAACCGATTGAGCCAATAGGCGAAGGCCGCAAAAAGACAAAACCAGCGGCAAACTGATGTACAGTAAGAAGAAACGGGCCATGAGCCGATATTGCAACGTGCCAAGTAAATCGACAAGCGAAAATTGACCGGTGCTGCAAAGAAACTTAGGTTTCAACTCGTAAGAAAAATATTTAACCGTATGTTTGGAGTAGATCACCATGAAAGACGGCGGTGAGCGGCGTAAGGCACGTGAAATTTCGTTACAAATATTGTTTCAACGCGAATTCACGCCTGAGATGACTGTGCACTCAAGCCTTGAATATTTTCAAAATTACATCTCTGCAACAAAAGATTCTTGGGATTACGCCAATATTTTACTAACCGGCGTGGACAAGCAGCGTGATGAAATCGACCGATTAATTCGCGAATCGAGCCATAATTGGAAGATTGAGCGTATTTCACCCGTTGATTTATGCATTTTGCGCCAAAGCCTCTTTGAGATGGTCTTTTCATCTCAAAGCATTCCGTATAAAGTGGTGATTGACGAAGCGATTGAATTGGCAAAAAAATATGGAAGCACGGAATCGGCTCCATTTATTAACGGTATTCTCGATAGTGTCCGCAAAAAAACGCTTCGGGACTAGATTCGATTGCGATTAAACAGGATGCGAAATTAATGGCCCACGCGACAATAAATCGAGCCCACGCCTTCAGCACCGGTTCACCGCTGTGGATTATTCCCTCACCAACTGCAGAAACGCCGCTACTTCGGCGTATTGACTGGTACCTCAACTTTCAGCTTTCCCGTGCGCGTACCCATCAGTCGCGAACTTTAGATGCGTCGTTAAAAGACATACTCACTAAAAATCACCTGGAGTCTTTATTTACCGTAAACGGACCGGCAAACCTACCTGCGCCGTTGGCCGTCATCGCCGATGAACACTTACCGGCAAATATTGTTGTCGAATTGCCGCCTTCAAATCCGCAAAATTGGGTGCAAGCGGCTCACTCCGTTTGGACGGAGTTCGGCAAACCGAATGTGCGCGTTTTTTTACCGCAAAAAATAGATCCCGATTTTTTTGCTAAGTACTGGCCAAACGCGCCCACTGACGAAGTATCGCTTGTCCCCTTATGAACTCCCACAACTTATTTATTATTTCGGATGGCACGGGCGAAACGGCGAGCCAAATGGTTCGCGCCGGCATCATTCAGTACGCCCACCAAGACATTCACATCGTCAAATGTAAAAATGTTCGCACCGACTCGCAGGTCGACCCGATTATCGCTGAAGCGGCAGAAAAAAAAGGTTTAATCGTATTCACCGTTGTGAGTCGTCTTCTGCGCCATCATATTTCAAATGAAGCTGCAAAAAATGGTGTCGTCGCGATCGATCTTCTTGGCCCACTGTTGATCGGCCTTGAAGGTTTTTTTGGGCAAAGTGCGCAAGACCCGCAGGCCGGTATTTTAAGATCTGTCGACGAAAAATATTTTAAGCGCATCGACGCCATCGAATATACGGTCAAACACGATGACGGTAAAACATTGTCTGAACTTAATGATGCCGATATCATTTTAGTTGGAATCAGCAGGACGAGTAAAACGCCGCTTTCAATTTTTTTAAGTCACAAAGGTTTTAAGGTGGCAAATATTCCGGTTGTTTTGAATGTGCCACTCCCCGAGGAGTTGTTCAAAGTCGATCAACGAAAAGTGGTGGGGCTAATCATTGACGTCGACACGTTACTGAGGATTCGCCGCAAACGCCTTGAAAAATTCGGGCAAGACCCCGGCAGCGAATACGCCAGTCGTGAACATATTTTTAAAGAAATCGATTTCGCCAACGCACTTTTTAAGCAAAATCGCCGCTGGCCCGTGTTCAATATCACTGATCGCGCGCTTGAAGAAACCGCAGCCGAAATTGTTCGCATCGTCGGTTCACGGCTCAATTTGCCTTACGATGCTTTGTTATGACAGAGTTTGCTGTTGAATCGCTCGATAAAACGTGTCGGCCATCGGTTGAATTGACGGCGATTTGAGCGAATACAGATTAACGTTAACGGCGTACCTTAATTCGTCTGTAAGTATTCGCAACAATCGGCGGGTTTTGACTTGTTTACGAATACTGTGAGCCGGTAAAAATCCCCAACCCACCCCCGCTTCAACCACGCGTTTCAGTGTGCCAACATTGTCCGACTCAAAAGTCGGCCGAAGCTGCACTTTTTGTGTATCAAGAACGCGGCTTAGCAAGCGGCGAAATTGCGGATACATTGCCGCATCCGTAACAAGAGGCCGCGAAACCAAATCCGTAACACGAGCCGTTTCGGGAACGGATGCATCCCTCCCAGAAGCGACTAGCCATACTTCGTCTTGTAAAACAAAACGCTCTTCGTACCGGTCAAATTCGATTCCGTATTCGTTTTTCAAATCAGGTAAAATGGCCATATCAACATTGGCTTTTTTCATTTCGGCGATAATTTGCTCAGCCGTTCCATACACAAGCTTCAGACTGAGTCGCGTGTTATGCTTCAAAAACAGTCCAACAACAGGACTTACCAGGTATAAACCAAAAGCGCTTGTCGTCCCGATGCGAATTTCACCCGCCAACTCTTGCGAAAATGTGTGAATTGCAACTTCGGCTTGTTGCGTGAGAAACAAAATGCGCTTGGCATAATCGTACAACAATTGCCCTTGAATAGATGGTTTTACTTGTCGCACTCCGCGCACCAGTAACGGTACTTCCAGTTCATCTTCAAGCGCTCGAATTTGTTGGCTAACCGCCGGTTGCGTTAGATTGAGTTTTTCGGCGGCGGCCGTCATGCTGCCTTCGCTGATGACGCGGCAAAAAGTCGACAACTGTTGGAGGTTCATGAATTTCTCCTTCTATAAGGCGTGCTTATATCAGATTTTATGCAGCACGTAAAATGCACTATTAGTTCTTGTAATAGCTCTACAGTTGAACTTCGTTACGACGGGAAGGCTTTACAAATTTTGTAAGATTAAAAATATATTTTTCACTTTAAGCTCGACCCCGTTTGCCGTCCGCGGATTTAACTATTTGTAATTGTTAATTTTTTTAAAAAATCATAAACCGCTGTTATCCGTATGAAAATATTCTCTTTGCTTGAAAATATTTTTCTTGGGGCCGAGTGTGGTCGGTGTCTTCGGGGGGAGATCGGTGAAAATATCAATTCTAGCGAGCGTCGTTTTTGCGGCAATGGGTTTGGCCGCATGCGCGCCCAAGAGTCCAATCATCCCGTATGTCCCGCCCAGGCAACGAGTAACTCGCGCACCGGCAAGTCAAAATGAAACAGGCGTTATCGTACTGGGCCTATCAACCGCGACACTTGAGCAGTTAATCGGGCAATACCGAGATCTTAGTGTTCGCATTGTAAATCCGAAACACGGCTTATACGAGTTATTCGGCCAATCGCTCGCTACTGTACGCCGCGAGCTTCGCGGGCAAAACGTACTTATTGAAAAGAACTCGTACGTTCCGCTCATAAAGAAATCCAAAGTTATTGATGATTATTCAAACACCGCGCCTTTTTCAGTAGTTGATAATCCGCTTGTTTTTAACGTCGACCAATACCAAAAAGTGTTTCTGACCGGCGCAGACCTGAACTTTGTTAATTCGTGCCGGTTAGGGCCGTCAAACGTCAGCCCCGTCATTCATTTAATGAGCAACCAAGGGACAAATCTCCAGCAGACATGGTTCTACTTTAATTTAGGCAATAGTATTAATTTAGACGCAAGCAATTCCCAAGCGCCTACAAATGACGGTAAGCTGTCGTATCTTTGGATTGTAACCGCACCGCAAGACTCGCTTTTACAACCGCAGTATAGTCGTTCCGCAACCATTCGGTACACACCTGATACGACTGGACTTCACCGTTTTACGCTGATCGTGAAAGATTCGAACGGATACTGTCAGCCGTTGTATTCTCATTTCTTTGTGTCGGCAAAAGTTCCGTTTGAACCGGGTCCGGCATTCCCCGCTTCGTTGTCATCGACGTTTGTAACCCCAAACCGTTTTCTGAATCTGTTTCGAATTGGTGCCACGAAAGCGTGGAAGTTATCGACCGGTAAAGGTATTACGATCGCGATTATCGATTCAGGAGTGAATTATAATCATCCGGCGTTGTCACCGAACATATGGATCAACCGCGGTGAGATTCCGAACAATGGTATCGACGACGACGGCGATGGATTTGTCGACGACGTTGTGGGGTACAATTTTGCACAAAATAATCCATATCCGTACGATGATTATGGCCACGGTAGCCACGTTGCCGGCATTGCGGCCAGTTCAATTTTTGGCGCCGCTCGTGGCGCTAAAATTATGCCGCTCAAGGTAACGATTTTCGCCAGTGGCTTCGACATTGCCACCGTCGCAGGCGCCATCTACTACGCGGTTGACCAAGGCGCAAAGATTATCAATCTTTCAATGGGTTGGCCCAACGATTACCCGGTTATGCGAAGGGTTTTGAAATACACCGAGCAAAAAGATGTTTTGCTGACGGTTTCAGCCGGCAATTCTTCAACTAACAATGACGTTATTCCTCAATACCCGGCAAGTTATCGGCACTTTCCTAACATTATTTCGGTTGCCGCTTCTAACTACTACGGGGCCTTAACTTCTTATTCGAATTACGGCCCAGAAACGGTTGATATTGCGGCTCCTGGAGGCACAACCAAACGGCCCATAATATCCGCTTACAAAGAAAATCCACGACACGAACTCTACGCCAAAATGGCCGGAACCTCGATGGCCTCACCGCTTGTAGCAGGCGTCGCCGCGCAAGTATGGAGTGAAGATCGCCATCTCACCGACACCGAAGTGAAACAAATTCTACTTGAAACGGGTGAACCCTCAGCCGCGCTTAAAAACCGAATTAAATCTGGACGCGTGTTAAATGCGCAGGCCGCGGTCAAATATGCGCGCAATTTGAACGGTCCGAGCCATTCCGTGATTTTGACTCGACCTCTGTAGAGTACGCATTCAAAAACAGCTTTCGACGAAAGACAACCTGTCTGATAATAAGAAAGACAGCGAGGATCTATTATGTTTTGGCAGCGTTGGCGGTCTTGGCGATTCAAAATACTCGCGACCGTGATTCTAACAGTCTTTCCGAGCCTGGCCTATGCGCGGTTATTTCGTAATTCTTATATAAGTTTTCAGTTGCCGCCGGCATGGAAGTGCAAACCCTATTCAACCGATTGGACATGCACAAACAAATATTCGACCGCTGCAAAGCAAGCGATTATTGTGTTTACCGCGAAAGAAGCAGGCCCCGGAGACACGTTACAAAATTACCAAGAGCACCTCAGCGTCTCAAAAACAATGCCTAATATAGGTGGCGGTACGACGACATCGAGCGTACTAGAGGTTCAACAACGAATGATCAACGGTCAGCCGTGGATCGACAGCATGCAACTCAGTTCGGAAGTCCGGAATTACTATACCCGTTATTTGGCAACCACTAAAAATAATATCGCCATTCTCGTCACGTTCACCGCGGATAAAAGTGATTACACAAGATACAGCGCCGATTTCATCAATGCGATCGGCAGTTTGCGCGTTGTCGCGGCGAAAAACATACTCTCTAATGCGCCACAGATGATCGCTCCCAGCGGAAACGAAGCCATTGGCGCTCCGATTACACCCGAGCCGTTTACCGGGCCAACGAATGTACCTCCAGTACCAGCGGCTGGCGGCGGCCACAAAAACTTGGCGACAATACTTTTCGGGCTCGCTCTGATTTTAGCGGCGGCCGGCATTTATTTATGGCAAAAGAAACGAAAATAGTTTTTGGTCTTTTTTTTATTTTTACGATCGGCTTAATTTCAAGCCGCGCGCAAGCCGAAACTTACGGGCCAGTGAGTTTCATGCTCCCGCCGAACTGGGAATGTACTCTTGAGAAATCAAGTGATGTTTGCGTGAACGAAGCGGAGCGGTCATCCATTGCGCTGGTTGTGACTTATAAAATGAAAACGGCCGACGATTCGATTGAATTCTATAAAAAGCAACTCGGCGTACCTCGTCCGGTAAAAACCGGTAACGGCACCATCATGTCGCAATTGAAATTCATCCATGAAATTCAACTCAACGGACAAACATGGCTCGAAGCTCTTCATCACAATTCTGAAATTCGCGGTTTCTACACGGATTATTTAGTTACGGTTGCCGGCCCCTATGCGGTACTGATTTCAGTTACCGTAAGCGACGCGCTTTATCCATCTGAGTTAAATGCCTTAAAACCTACCATTGAATCGTTAAAAATTGCGCTGCCAGAAAATCAACCTGCAGTACCTCAACCCTCACAACAGAATTTATCTCAGACGTCGCAATCGCCAGCGCAAAATGTGATCCAACAGCAGCGCTCGCGCCATTTGTTACTTTATTTGGCGATCGGTTTAATCGCCGCTGTTTTCTTACTTATCTATGCAATTATGAAATAATACGCTTACAAGCAACCGTCGGCCGGGTCTAAAGGCCGACAGCAAGTTCGCTAAACGGTTTCACCTCCACGGCGCCGAGCGGACGCAGTTCCGCAAGATCAGAGGGCGGACCGTAGACCACAATGCGAATATTATTGGGGTGAAAATATTTTTTAATTACGCGATTTATATCGCTTGTCGAAAGCTTGTTGAGGTTTTGAACGTAGTCGGTCAAATACGAATCACCGATACCGTAAAATTTCAGCGCAAGCAATTCGCTTGCTAACTCATCGGGAGTTTGGGTCTCCATCGGAAAGCTCCCCCGCAAATAGCTTTTTGCATCGGCAACTTCGTGAGATGTCACCCCTTTATCACGAAAGGTTTTAAGTACCTGAAGTGTATCGGCTACGACTTCACCCGCTTTGGGGTTACGCGTATTGGTTTCAATCACGAACGGCCCCACGTTTTTAAGCGCATCGAACGAAGCGTAAATGCCGTAAGTTAATCCCGCTTTAACTCGAATCGCACGCGTCAAGCGGCTATTAAATCCGCCGCTAAGAATCACGTCCGCCACCATAAGGGCCTGATAATCGGGGTTGTTCCGGCGAATTCCGTAATGTCCGATTCGTATTTCGGTTTGTTTGAGACCACTACGCTGAACAAATAAAATTTGTTGGCCCTTAATGGGCATCAGCGGTGGCATCGAACGAACCGCGACTTTCTTCGGGTGCCACCCGGCAAGCATTTTGTTGAGATTCTTCGTCAACCCTGCGTGCCAGTCCCCGACAAGGACCAAATCGCAATTGTTGGGAACGAAATTTGCTTTATAAAAGCGCACGACATCTTGCCGGCGAATACTGCTGACATCGTGAAGCGTACCGATGTTGGCTCGCGCGTAGGGATGCGCGCCGTACAAATACTGCGCAAAAATCCGCGACGCCACCCAGGCGGGTTGATCATAGTTACGTCGAATCTGGGCCATTGTTTCGTATCGTTGCAAGTTAAAATCTTTTTCATCAAACCGCGGTTGTGTAACAGTTTCGAAAAAAAGGTGAAGGAGCCGATCTTGGTCTTTTGCCAACGCCGAACTTGAAAAGTACATAAAATCGTGGCCCGTCTCACTTGAAAAATTGGTGCCAAGAAGAGCGAATTGATTGGCTAATTCAAGCGCCGTGTATTTGCCCGCACCTTGGTTCAAAAGAGTAGCCGTTAGATTGGCTAAACCTGATTTTGATATGGGATCATTGGTTGATCCGCTGCGCACAAGAAGGCCAATGCTTACGTAGGGTAAGGAATGATCCTGAACTTTAAGCACTTGAAGACCATTTTTCAATGTCACGTTACGATGAGGCGGCAAAACAATGGACTTCGTTTCAAATGTTGAGCATCCCACCATGGTAACAGCAAGAACGAGCACTGCTACTTGAAAAATAGATTTCGCGACTCTCATGGTCTTGCTCCTTTCCGGTGCTCCGGAACAACTTCGACAGTATTCATTTTCGACGGAACCAAATATTTTATTGCGGCATTTTGAATGTCTTTTCGCGTGACCGCTGACATTTGATCAAGATCTGTAAACAAATGCTGATAATTGTGAAAAATGATTTCGTTATACGCCAAGGCTTGTGCCCGGCTCGAGTCGGTTTGCAGCCCACGGATGTAGCCGAGAAGCTCGGCGTTTCGAACTTTTTTCATCTCGTCTTTTGTTACTAGTCGCGTTTTCAGCATTGCGATTTGCCGTTTAATAATTGCGATACCGCGCCTAATATTGGCTCCTGGGTTCCACGCTACTGTAATGGCGATATCACCGGCGAGCAAATTTTCATCCGATTCCATCGACACCCATGTCGCCAGGTGCGTGTCGTATACCAAAGCTCTGTAAAGCCGGCTTGAAGGACCATCCGCCATAATGTCAGCCAACATATCCAGCGCATATTGATCGTGGTCACCGGCCTTTACGCCGGGCCATCCGATCATCATCGATACAGCATGAACGTTGCGCTTAACTGTAGCTGTTCGCGGAGCTTCTTGCGGCGCTTCAGGTGTGGGGTGAAACGGTGGTAGTGGGCGAGCCGGGATTGGTCCGTAATATTTTGCGATCAGTTTTTTAACGTGGGCCGTATTCACGTCGCCCACAACAACTACGACTGCATTGTTCGGAATGTAATACGTTTTGTACCAATTTTTAAATTCTGAAAGCTTCATGGCGTTCAAGTCTTTCATGTAGCCGATGACAGGCCAATGATATGGACTTGTCTTATATAACGTCGAATTAAACATAACCCACAGCGTACCCATAACGCTGTTTTCGTATCGCATACGGCGTTCTTCTTCGACGACTTCACGAACCTTTTTGATCACTTTTGGATTAATTATTAAATTGTGCATGCGATCGGATTCAAATTTAATCGCAAATTTAACCTGATCACTCGGGAGCGTTTCGTAAAAACCTGTATAGTCTTGGGTCGTAAAGGCGTCGAAATCGGCTCCGTTGATTTCCATTAGCCGATTGAACCGCTTCGACGGATATTTTTTAGTCCCTTCAAACATCATGTGCTCGAAAAAATGCGCAAGCCCCGTGTGCCCGACTTTTTCGTGACTCGAACCCACGCGAAACCATTGTTGGTAACTCACGAGCGGTGAATGATGATCTTCTGAAATGAGCACCGTTAAACCGTTTGGCAATTTGTATTTTGTAACCGGAAAACGAATGGCGTCGCTCGGTCGCGCCTTTTTTGCCGGTGGCGCCGACACTTTCGCCGACGCTATCGGACCCATTAACGTAATAGAAATTGCACAAGCGATTATTAAACCGGCGCGACGGAACACGTTGTTGCCCATGGTGACTCCTCGATTCAGGTTCAGCGGCACAAAAACTGTGCTTATCATCTTGAGGAGTCATCTCGCGCCAGTCAACGCGCGAATCAAATTACTGGGCTCAAAAAAATTTATTGAATTTGAAACTGCGTGAAATAAACATTTTTAACTACCCCGTGCCTAAGCGACTTGTTGAGGTAAGCAATTATGTCATTTTTCAAACGAAGTTTACCCTGAACGCTATTAATTTGGTCAAAGTTCTTACTATTGAGAATTCGTAAGATTGCGTCGCGGCCCCGCGCACCAATAGTAACCAACTCTTCGAACCCGGCCTGACTATACATTTGAACAGCCACTTGGACGCGAATGAACCGGCGCGGGAGCCCGTTGAGGTTCGTGTTGAACGGACGAAAAGTGTAAATGATCGGCGGTTTCTGAAGCGATTTTTGAAATTGAATCAAACCGCGGTTGAGGTCGGCCTCTACCATTGCCGGTGTTCGATAGCCGAGTGTACCCGCATAAGCAAGATAGGCACCCCCGCCGACGACTAAGAAATTCAAAGCCATAAATAGAACGGGCAGAATTTTCTTTGCTTGTCCCTTTGGTTTTTCTGATTCTTCAGCCATACTTTCATATCGGTCGATGAGACAAACGTCTTAAACTTGCCTCAAATTGCCAAACTCTTAGACAGTACAACTAATGGAATTCTTGACTAGTCGCGAGCCCCCGTTTTTAATGGACTTAGGTTTTGCCATACATTGAGTAAGGGGTTTATGCGTAAAGCAGTCGTCTATCTTTTTCTCATTTTGGGATTTTTTGGATTTGCAAAATTCAGCGCCGCATCTGCGGCCGCGAAAACTCCGGTTTCTGCGCAACCGCAAGATCCAACTCCCGTGGCGCCACCGGCTCATCTTGTCCCGGAAAATCTTCTGGCTGTCGGCAACGGCTCAATTTATCCGCCGTATGTTTTTGTAGCTGATAAACATCATCGCACTCTTTCGGTCTGGAAATTTAAAAACGAAGTCCCTCATTTGGTGGGATATTACGCTATGGGTATTGGCAAACGACATGGCAACAAAGAAGTCAGCGGTGACGACAAAACTCCCCAGGGAGTTTATTTTATTCAACGCCGGCTAGAAATGGCCAACGTCGATTACCAAAAATACGGGATTCGCGCGTTCACTTTAAACTATCCAAATTTTTTCGATCGTCTCGAAGGTAAATCTGGATTTGGAATTTGGCTACATGCCGTACCCAAAACAGAATCGCTCGCCGAGGGCTCTGAAGGTTGCGTGGTCGTACGCAACGCAACGATTCAAAAACTCACGCCTTATGTAGTGCTCAAGCGCACGCCTGTGGTTATTTTAAGCAAAGTCGATTACGTCACTCCCGCAAAACTCGCTAAAGAGCGGAAGGACGCGCTCAATTGGTTGGAGTCATGGCGCAAAGCTTGGGAAGATAAAGATATCAACGCTTACATGAGCCACTACGCGAAAAATTTTATCGGCCAGTTCAAGTCATTTCGAATGAATCGGCATGAGTGGCGCAAATATAAAGAATCGTTGAACAAGCGCTACAAAACGATCCGGGTTGTTGTGCAAGATCCGATGGTTTTGACTCACGACAATCAAGCTATCTTTCACTTTATTCAGCAATATAACTCATCCGGTATAAATGACGTCGGTGAAAAAACGCTATACACAGAACGCAATTCGGCCGGCCAATATAAAATATTGTCTGAAGTATGGCACCCGCTTGGCCCTGACGTGATACAGGCTAAAAGTGGCGCATCGTTGACGGCAAGTAATCTAAACGACGAATCTGCGGCCCGCTAAATCCACTAATAATGTGGGTGTTCTAGTTCATTTCCGAATCGGCAAATCGATCCGCACCGTTAGTCAAATTTGAGTTTTCAAGATCAATAATTGTCGCTTGATCTTTTAGATCAGGTAAAGATTCACGATTTTTATTCAGCTCTTCAGATGTCACGAGCTGTGACTTCAAGTTGATGTCCGCCATGCGCACATCGAATTTTAATTTATCAAGTGACTTACGTAAACTCACTTAAAACTCCTTTCAAACCATCAGTTCC
>JAJYHS010000004.1 GCA_021784635.1 bacterium | reverse complement strand
TGTTCGTTTTTAAACATGCCAAGTTCAGTTTGCATCATCGGGTGTAGCGTTTTGTGTTCGAGAATATCCCGAGCCCGGAATTCGTCGCCCGAATGGCCAACGAGTTCGCCGCCTGTTTCGGTGAGCAAAAAGGCCAACATCATGCCGCCGAAAAGTTCAACCGGCGTGCTCAGTTCGTGGTCGTGAAATGAGGAGAGATGTTGTACGAAAGTTTCGGCATAAGTACCGTGCGATAAAAATTTGTCGAGTGTGGGGCTTACAGACGCGAGAACGCCCAAATCGTAGGCGGTCAAAAAGGCCAGCGAGGGATCGTCAAGTCTTAAAAATTTCAGAATTTCTTCGCGCCTTCTTGGTAAGGCGGTTTTTTTGAGTTCGGGTGCGGTTTTGCCCATCGAGGATTTAAGACCTGATTCCAAACGAAAACGAATCATGTGCGCAAGGCGAATGCCGCGCAGGATGCGAATCGGGTCTTCTATAAGGCGCACGTTGGGGTCGCCGATCATTCGAACTATGCCGGCGTCGAGATCTTTTAGCCCCCCGGCGTAGTCAATCAAATCTTCAGATTGAGGGTCGTAAAAAAGCGCATTGATTGTAAAGTCGCGGCGTTTGGCGTCTTCTTGGGGAGTGCCGAAAATGTTGTCGCCCGGAGGCAATTCTTCAAGGTTTTCATTTGGCCGGGCATCGCGGCGAAAAGTCGCCACTTCGTATTGTACATTTCCGCGCTTTACGAGAACCAAACGAAATCGTTTGCCGATAATAAACGCGTTGGGGACAGCCCGGCGGATTTGTTGCGGAAGTGCAGTTGTGGCAATATCGAAGTCTTTTGGGCGTTTACCTAACAGTAAATCGCGCACGCAGCCGCCAACAAGATAGGCAGTGAACCCGCGGGATTGCAGTGAATCGACAATGGCAAGCGCGGCGGGGTCGATGGCTTTGTGATCCAAGCGAAGAGGTTTCGACGAAGTTTGCGTCTTTTGCATCACCCATGCATAATGAACGCGACTCACGCGAGCGTCAAATGAGGACAGGTCCTTGAGCTATCTGGAGAATTTCAAATACGAAATTTCTGGCCCGCTAGAAGGGCGCAAGCTTGTTTTTCTTCATGGAGTTATGGGGTCTGGTGCCAACTGGCGTCGAGTCGTACCGCACTTTCAAGAGACTTACCGTATTCTTACCTATGATCAACGCGGGCACGGTTGGAGTTTTAAGCCCAAATCGGGTTATGCTCCCGAAGACTATTCGCTTGATCTTAAAATGATCTTGGATGAACTCAACTGGAACAAAGTCGTGCTCATCGGCCATTCGATGGGTGGTCGAAATGCTCTGCATTTTGCGCAAAAATATCCGCAACGCCTTGAAGGGCTCGTCATCGAAGATATAGGCCCACAAGGTAATTTTGCGGCGATGGAAAAGACCATTCGCATGGTCGAGATGGTGCCTGTACCTTTTGCTAATAAATTTGCGGCGAAACAATATTTCGACAACGAGTTTGAACGGGTTTTAGCCGAAAATTCAAAAGGGCCAGATGCTGTTCAGCGTGCGCATATTTTGGCACAGTATTTTTACACCAACATTGAATCGCGTGCCGACGGTACGGCAAGCTGGCGATTTTCAAAAGATGCCATTTTGTCCAGTTTGCGCCTCGGTCATTTTCAGCCTCGGTGGGATGCTGTTCGTGACTTAACCATTCCAACGCTATTTATTCGCGGAGAGCATTCTGGCGACTTTCCGAAAGATGAATTTGAAAAAGTACTGGCATTGCATAACCCCAATATTCGTGGGGTTGAGGTGCCAAGTGCTGGACATTGGGTGCATTTTGATAATCCTTCAGGATTTATATCGGTTTTAGACGAATTCTTGGCGTCACTTTGACTTTTGGCGCAAGAGTCGATAGAACCGATCTGATTTTTGGGTTGGAAAGGGAAAAGTGAATTTTAGCGATTTGGATTTGCACCCGTCTATCCAGGCGGGGATTGACGAATTGAAATTCGTCGAATGTACCCCCATACAAGAGTCGTCCATTCCTCATATTTTAGAAGGCCATGATGTCGCGGGCCTTGCTCAAACCGGAACCGGCAAGACGGCCGCATTTTTACTGCCTTTGATGGACCGGCTTTTGCGCTCACGTGACGCCGCAAATGTTTCAACCGCTGATGTCGTAGAAGCACCGGTAAAAGAAGGCCTGCCGACTAAGGAAGAAACCTCGCGCCCGATATTTAAGAATTGGCGAAAATCGAACTTCATTTTGGTTTTAGTGCCGACGCGCGAACTGGCCGAGCAGGTTTGCGAAAATGCTAAATTGTTTGGCACTCGTGCGGGTCTACGAGCGTCGGCGATTTACGGTGGCACAGGTTACGATGCTCAAAAAGCGGCGCTCAAATCAGCCGTGGAGTTTATTGTGGCCACGCCCGGTCGGCTTATTGATCTATACAAAGAACATTTAGTTGATCTCAGTCAGGTTCGCGCCATTGTTTTTGACGAAGCCGATCGCATGTTTGACATGGGCTTTAAAGACGACATGAAGTACATTTTGCGGCGGATTCCGAAAGAGCGGCAGTTTCTGGTTTTTAGCGCGACACTCAATTTTGATGTTCTCAACACGGCTTATGAGTTTGGAGCTAACCCAGTTGAAGTGAACGTAAGTCGCGATCAAGCTAAAGCGGAAAATGTTGACGACGCAATTTTTCACATTGGGCAGAACGAAAAGCCGCAATTTCTTTTGTCATTGATTCAAAAATATCAACCTAAACAAGTCATCGTGTTTAGCAATTTCAAACATAACATTGACCGGGTGACGAAGTTTTTAACTGCAAACGGTGTACCTGCATTGGGCATTTCAAGCCTTATTTCGCAAGCACAGCGCACGCGTATAATGGGTATGTTTAAAGATGTCGGCAATGATCGTAATGTTTTAGTTGCAACTGATTTGGCGGCCCGCGGGCTCGATATCCGTGGCGTCGACATGATCATCAATTTTGAACTCCCCGATGATGCTGAAAATTATGTGCATCGAATTGGCCGCACCGGTCGCGCCGGTGCCAATGGGCGAGCATTCAGTTTAGTCAGTGATCGTGACGTCGAGGCTCTACAACGAATCGAAAGCTATTTGGGTCATAAAGTGACGATTGCTTGGCTTGAAGATTCGGATATTGTTAAAGAATATAAACCATTCATAAGTGAGACAACGCATCAGCGAAGTTCCTGGCAGCCCGTTCGTGATCAACGGCCAAATGGTATTTCGCGCGGTCGCCGGCCTGCGGATTTTCTAAATAGAAAAAGCCAGGATCGAAACGGCCAGGATCG
>JAJYHS010000241.1 GCA_021784635.1 bacterium | reverse complement strand
GCCGCCTTGAGTGCCGGCGCCAGATAACCGCAAACACGACTCAGGATTTGAGCAACACTTCTGGGCCAGTGCTTGAGCTTGGTAACACTGATTTTGATTGACCACACGTTGTTGCGCTTGCGAATTGGATTGTTGGTTGTTGCCGCCGCCATTACCCGCGCCCGCAGTTCCGACGTTGGGGTTGCCAGGGGTGGTAGACCCTGACTGGTCGTAGGGGTTCCTGTTATTGGTTGAACCATGTTGTACATTCTGGGATTCTAGTTCCGAGCATTTTTGTTGAACTTTTGCTGGTAGCTGACTAAGCGGGACGTCCGAGTTTTCACAATCCTTAAGTGTAAGCGACGAAAACTGGCCCGTAGCGGTGACAGTGACTTGCTGAATAGACTGACCGACGGCGTGGTAACTAAAGAGAAAAATTACTAACGAGGCCGTGAGATAACAGTTTTTTAACCCCATGATAGCCCCCAAATCAGTACAGTTATAGATTAACAGATTTTCGATATTTCGGCGTGTGATTTCTCAACTTTGTTTCAAATTGAGACAATAGAAGTTATTTATTTGATAAGTAAAAGAAGCGTAGAAATAAATGTCTGATGCCGGCAATGTCGTCTGTGCTCAGGTGCAGGAAATTACCAGCAGACATTACACTTTTGGGTTGATAGTACCAATTTGATACATGGTCGGGGTCGCAATTCAATTTAACGTTGTACGTATCGCAAAGGCCAAACGCATGGCCGAATTCATGCAATAGGTCGCCATAAGATGTGTTATAAACCACTGGCTTACTGGCGTAGCCCCACTGCGGCTGAACAAATCCCGCAATCGTGTCGAAGGATGTTTGATCCGCCGAAATCATTTTTATAAATCCCCTAAGGGTAAGATTTTTAGAAGCTAAATATTGTTTGACCACATATTGTAAGTCGTAAGTGGGATAGCTGGTGCCGTTGTAAAAGTAGCGATAAGTTGAAATGACAAACGCGTGGTAGTACTCACGAAACCCCGTGTTCCACTCGGCCCAACTGAAACTGGGATCCTTATCAACTGTGCCCGAGGGCTTGGGGCCAATGGTCACCATTAAATTAAGTTTTGGTGAGAAGCACCTCACCCTACTGATCTCGACGAATCCAGTAATTTTTTTCACCGCATTTAGCCATTGCCGAAGCGCCATACGAATTTCTATATTTACCGACCTGTAATGGAAGTGCCCAGCCGCTACCGTCTTTCGGTCAAGGCGAAGACAATAATTAATAGAATGGTGTTCATAAACGGGAAATACAAGATGAGCCTTTTTATGGGGGCCGTTTAGACTCGTCATCATCCCCCACGCCATGGCGCGGGAGCCGGTCAGGGAACAAATGCACGCGGTCAAGATCGCTAGCGCAAATGCAGTCGCACGAGAGTGAATTTTAGGGATGGTAAATTTGGACAAAGAGAAAAACCAAACATGTTTTATTGACATGGCGATACTATATCACCACCAATATCTGCGACCAACCGTTCAACATTAGGTCTGTAAATCTTGATCATTGTGATTATTTATTCGTCAGCGTAATCACGGGCCTTCAACAGTAGAACTGTTTAACTTTTAAACGTTGATATAATTATTTTAAAAATTTTCGCCCTAGCAATTCGACGGCGGGGATCATACAAAATAAAAAATTTGACGTCCAAAAAAAACTGTCAAAATTCAATCGGTTTTTACTTAAAAGTTCTGTGACCGTCAGAAGGTTGTCGACGAGATCGCAATTTTGACACCAAAGGCGGCTCCCGCATAATTTTTGACATTGAATTCAGTATATTTGTCATTGCGGACGCGTCTGAACAGTGCTTATGTTTTAAGCATGGGCGCCGGTGCTTAGAAACCAGGCAGCAACACTCCGAGTTGATTTCTAACGTACTGAAAATGGAGAGTAAATTTGAACGGTCGATTAACATATAGGCAGCTCAAAAATAGCGTTCGTAAGAATTTGACAGAAATTTTTGTGCCTTCTATCGTCGTGTGTTAGGGGCCATGCGGGATGGAATGCACAGTAAGTGCGTTAGAACCGCCAAGGAGGGGTAAATAATGGAAGTAAATGAAACCGTCGACACGACATCTCATATAACACAAGAAGCGTACAACAATATGGACATGAATATTCACAGTCACGACCCGGCCTATGGGCTTCAGCAAGAACCCGATCCGAATCAACTCGCGTTATCGAAAGAATTCGAATCTGAAGACGAAGCTCCCAAAATTATGCGGGTTAAAAAACGCGATGGTTCACTTCAACCGGTCGACGTTACGAAAATCGTTAACGTCGTCATCGCGTGTTCAAGCGGCCTTAAAGAAGTCGATCCGATGCGCGTGGCAACAAAAGTCATCAGCGGTCTTTATGATGGAGCCACAACAAAAGAACTCGACGAACTGTGCATTCAAACAGCGTCGCTGCTCATTGGCGAAGAGCCGACCTATTCGAAACTCGCGGCACGTCTTCTAGCCCGCTACATAGACGAAGAAGTTGCTAACCAAAACATTCGCTCGTTTTCAGATTGTATAAAAAAGGGCTACCAAGCGGGACTCATCTCAAAACAAAAGTATGAGTTCATTCGCGAAAACAAAGAAGCGCTCAATATTATTATCGATCCGACTCGCACACGAAAATTTGAATATTTTGGGCTGCGGACCGTTTATGACCGCTATCTTTTAAAAGACCCGACTTCGCGCAACGTCATTGAGACGCCGCAATATTTCTTTTTACGTGTGAGCTGTGGACTTGCGAAAAATTTCGAAGAGGCTAAAGAATTTTACGAACTCATTTCGTCTTTAGATTATTTGCCGAGCTCCCCAACGCTATTTAATTCAGCAACTGAACGCTCACAACTATCTTCTTGTTATTTGCTCGATTCACCTTCGGATGACCTTGCGGCGATCTATGACAAATATAAAGACGTCGCATTGTTATCGAAATTCGCCGGCGGCATAGGCATTTCGTTTTCGCGTGTCCGTTCGCGTGGCTCGCTGATTAAGGGTACAAACGGACACTCCAACGGCCTGGTACCGTGGCTGAAAACCCTCGACTCGTCGGTCGCAGCCGTCAACCAAGGTGGCCGGCGCAAGGGTGCGGCGTGTATCTATCTTGAAACTTGGCATGCTGACGTCGAAGAATTTTTGCAACTTCGCGATAACACCGGCGATGAAGCGCAACGCACTCACAATTTGAATTTGGCCAATTGGGTACCCGATTTGTTCATGAAACGCGTAGAAAGCGATGAAATGTGGTCGCTTTTTGATCCCAAAGATGTTCCTGAATTCGTCGACCTTTACGGCGAAGACTTTGAAAAGGCTTACGTGAC
>JAJYHS010000187.1 GCA_021784635.1 bacterium | reverse complement strand
CAATTTGAACATGTGGCGCAAGCGACTAGCCGGGCAAACTCAAGCCAATCAACAGCCAGTTCGACTGCACAAACCGGCAACACCGACTCAAGTGCCGAAGCCCTATGGGGCGATCCACGCCCGTCGCTACCAAGCGGTGGCATCGCGCAAAATAATCTCAATACTCCGATGATTTTAAATGGTGGCAAAAACTCAAAAACTCGCGTTCCAGCCGGTGTACACTTGCATCTCAAACTTCTTGATAGCTTTACAACATCAGACGATCCAGTGCCGGTGCTAGCTGAACTCACCTTAAGTGCCACGACAGATTCGGGGCTAACGTTACCACAAGGCACGGAATTTTACGGTGAGGCGAATTTTGATCGTCAGTCTTCACGAGCGACGGTTCAGTTCCAACAGATATCGCTCCCAAGCGGTCAGATCAAAAACGTATCTGGAATTGCCATAGGTAGCGATGGCTTGCCCGGAATTTCAGGTGATGTTCATTCCGATGCTGTCAAAAACACGGCTGGAGAACTTATTACATCATTTGTCGGAGGATTTGCTTCTGGCAGTATGCGAACTAATATTCTTGGTGGATCATCCGGCGGTGTGCAAAATGGACTACTCAATGCCGCGAGTGAAACAGCACGAAACCTCGCGCAAAGCTATGGAAACAAATTAAAAACTGAACGCGAATGGATCACGGTGAAAACTGGCACCGAATTTGACGCCATTCTTACGACGTCACTCAACGTACAGACACTCAATTTACAAAATTCGGGAGTGGCCGGTGATTAACACCGGCTCGCGCTCCGAGAAAGGTAGGTGAATTTATGAATCAGAAAAATCAAAACTATGACAGATCATTACCAATCATGGCCGGAGTTGTCGCCGTAGCGGTCCTTTGGCTTAAATATCGATACCAAATTATTTTATTCTACGTTCATTATCGGATCGCGATCGCATTTGTGATTTCGTGTATCGTATTTGCGATTTTTTTAAAGGCACTCGATAAAATCGAAAAGAGCCGCGCCCCAGGTGACCTTGAAAAGCACGTACTTCGGAAATCAAAAGACGAGGACTCCGTTTATATGGGATTTACCACTGACAAAGGTAAGCCCGTTTATTTTAAAGAATCAATGAGACGTAAACACATTCAAGTCACTGGTACGACTGACGCCGGCAAATCCGAGTCCGTCATTATTCCGTTATCAGCACATGACATGAAAAGTGGCCGCGGGCTCATCATCATTGACGGTAAATCCGATTGTAGTCTCATTGATAAGATTTACGCCTATGCTCGCCTTTATGATCGCGAACATGATGTAAGGATTCTCTCAATTTGCAACCCTGAGATTAGCCAAACGTTTAATCCGCTCGCAGGTGGTACGCCGCTTGAAATTACAGAGCGCGTGTTTAAAGCTTTCACATTTGAAAATGAATACTACAAGAATCTGCAATATACGGCCCTTCTTCAAACGCTTCTCATTTTTGAAGCGGCAAAGATCAAACCCACGCCATTAAAGATAGTCGAGGCATTGAGCTCAAAAGAGCGTCTCAAGCATCTTGCGACGCTTGGGCAAGTGCCGAAGCTTATCGAATGGGCAACGGAACAATTTTCACTTTCTCGGGACGAGCGGGAAAAAAGAACGAGCGGACTTATCACTCAATTACAAGTTATGACCGTTGGTGAGCTTGCACCCATTTTCAACGCTGAAGAATCCGACATTAACATGGATGAGGCGTTTTCGAGTCGTCACATTATTTACTGCCAACTGCCTGTCGGTAAAATACCAACCCTTGGTAAATCCATCGGCCGCCTTGTCTTACAATGCGTGCAAGGAGCGGTTGCATCGCGCCATCTTGATAAGAACAAATCGCGCGAGTTCTTTAGCGTCAGCCTCGACGATTTTACGGAGTACTTAACGGAAGGGTTTGTGACTTTGTTAAATAAATCTCGAAGCGCAAATGTTGGAATCGTTTTTGCCCACCAAGCTATCGGCGATCTTGCAACTCTAGGCGAGCCCATTAAAAACTCAATCCTCACTAACGCAAACCTTAAAGTTTTTATGAAAACAAATGAACCTGATTCTGCCGAATATTTTGCAAATACGATTGGCACGATTCAAACGGCAAAGGTTACTGAGCGCCAAAAAAGTAGCGCGTTTGGTCAGACAAAAACGGGAGAAGGGTCCGTTCGAGATGCTGAAGAATATCGATTCCATCCGAATTTGTTCAAACAAGAGCTGGGCGCAGGTGATGCAATCGTCACTTTACCGCACCATCGCGGGAGCCTTGCCGTTCGGATGCACTTTCGCATGTTACCTGACCTCGACCCGTGTAAGCTGCCACACATAAGAAAACCGGCACCACTTAGCCTTCCGCCAATTCCAAAAGACAGTGACGGCCCTCAAGCAATAAATGGTGGTGCGACACCGACGGTTGCCGAACCGGCGCCGGACTCGATGGCAGGCGGAATCGTGGATGCGGCGAAGAACAACAACAAGGAGGCGGCATAATGAGACGTCTTCAATTAACTCTGGCGCTCTGTGCCGCGACTGTCACCGCATTTATGCTTGGCTGTGCGAATACGCCGGCCTGCGGGAATGCACCCCATGCACACACAGTGTACTATGGCCACTCCTGTCGCGAACGTATTAGACAAGTCATCATTGGCTCCGAACTTCATATCCCACCAACCATAAAAAGGGACGCCCTATCAAATTTCAATTTGCGATGGAGCGACCCATCAGTTGATGGCGCGGACGTTCGGCTTGGCCACTATGATCTTGTGCCGAAAGGAGCGACGGGGCAATGAGTAAGAGCTACGACATCGTTAAAAAGGCAACGATAGATTTCACGGCACGATTTGGCTTTGTGACGCGCGATATATTCTTTGAGTACCTGTGTCCAAGACAAAGAACTCAAAAATTTGAGCAATGGAATGCTCTCCGGAGAGACCAAATCATCAAGCCATCGAGTTCTTTAGATCACGTTTACTATTTAACTAAGTCTGCCCGCAAGCGAGTACGCCGATCAGTCGCACCAGCGCGATCGGCAATTTTTGTGGAGCACGATAGCACTACCGCGTCAGTTTATTTTGAACTTAATCGGTCAGGGCTACTGCTGCGGTCATGGACAGACTATGAATTGTCCAGCAGCCCATGGGATGCTTGTTCTGTTTTAGGAACGGACCGTCTAGAAAAAATCCCTGACATGGTGGTCGATATGAAATCGAAAAATGGCCAACTCAGAATCGCTTTAGAAACGGAACGGTCTAGAAAATCAAACCTCCGGTACGATCAGGCATCGTTACACTATCTTAGATTCAAAAATGTGAATCTCGTTCTTTACTGCTGCATCAATGAAT
>JAJYHS010000136.1 GCA_021784635.1 bacterium | reverse complement strand
ATTCGTAGTTGGGACGGAGTGTTCGCTCGAAATTTGAACCGCCCTTTCCGCTGCCCGTTCAAGTCGCCGTTTTGTTAACTTTTGAAGTAATCCGCGAAAGACTTTTTCTTTAACAACGACTTTAGTACTCTTCCACAAACTTTCTTGAAGGCCGGCGAGTGCATAGCCGCCAACTAAAAACGCCCAGTTCCATAATACGTTCTGTTGAGCTTCGTTGAGCATGTCGACATTTGCGAGCATTCGCTCATGGACATTAAACTGCGGATCTGTGACCGTCGGGTCATATTTTGCAAAATCAGAGCGATTGAGACCGTAACTGTGCAGCGAACCGATTTGCTGACTCCCAAAGACGTCAGCAAAAACGTTGTTGAGAGTGCTGTATGAATTCCATAAGAAATAACCAAACAGCGAGAAATTCGCGACCTCGGTTAGCACGGCACAACTGCTGCTTGCCAGTTCGGGGTTTTTCGTGAGTGCTCCAACCGTTAGCCCACAGATTGTACCCACGGCCACAGTGCCAACAAGTAGGCCGGCATTAATCCAACGATTTTCGCTTTTAAGGTTTGCGGCCCGCTCACGTGTCAGATGTTTTGCGATTGCGACGTAATTTGCGGGATCTTCGATCATATCGATCGACGGATATTTTAGTAAATTGAGTACGACTTCTTGCCGATCTAAAAGTTTCATGTAAGCGGCCCGATTGTACGGCTTAGGTACCTCGCGAATACTGTTCAAATTCGCAACGTCGCGTGGGTCGACGGGCTGATTCTTTTCATTTAGCCACATGAAATATTCCCGTTCAAATTTATTAGCGGAAGAAAGTGCCGCCCCGTCGATCCGCAAAACTGCATTTTTGAGTTGTGTGAGCGTAGGGTTCGCAGATTTGAGCAGAATCACATAAGGTGTAGTACGAATGACGCGTAATAACTGTTGTCGCGCACTTTGTTTCATCGCGCCGAGATTCGCGACAAGATAATCGTAAATTTTAAAAAATAAATTGCGTTCAGCTTCAGTTGTTAAAATTTGACCGTAAGAATTACGAGCCTGCCCGGTCAGCGGAAACGAAAACGATTTGGTTTGGGTATTGTATACTAAACGGAACTGAGAACAGATGGCTTGCGGATTTTGAACCCCTCGGGCATCTGCTGGATGAGAAGTTATAAAAGTGTGGCAATAGTTCTCCATATAGTCGGTAAATGACGAACCATAAGTATAATTTGTCGCCGCTTGCTGGTAGTCAGATGGCAAGGGCGTGACGTCCATGTACCCGGACCACTTAAATTGCAACAAACCTTCAAGCGGGTCGATAAAACTTAAATACTTTAGTGGCTCAGGCACTGAACCCGTGGGGTGCAAAAAGTGGTCGATCGCGGCGCCAGCGTGAGTAGTACCAAAAGCCAAATTTTCGCTTTGGATGAGGCGAGGCAAAATAAACCGCTTTGCGCTATTTAGTAAATTGTAAATAACATAGAGTATCCGCACATCCGGATAATTCGCGTGAATTTGCTCGTACATGGTGCTGACGATTTGCTTGCAGTCGCCCTGATTCACGATTGATATTTGACTCCAGTTTAATGGGTTGCGATGTATGCACTGATTTTCAACGTCAAATAATTTGTAGTTGATCATTTCAAAAAGCCGGGTGCGATCGCGCAATGACTCTAAGAAGATTTGTTCGTGCTCGTACTGATTCAAGTTTTTGCCATACAAAGAAGTTTGGGCATTGGCGCTTGGGGAGCTCTGCGCGAGGGCCGTAGTTTCGAATGGCCCGAGAATCATTGATAGGGATAAGAAAATAGTGAACAATGCCTTCATGTTAGGACTTGTACGCAAATTGCGTTCCAAATAAAAAAGCGCTCTAAACCTTGTCTTTCAATATATCGAATATCATCTCGCGCGCATTGAAAACGAGACGTCTTTTCAAAACTGTCAAATTTCTTAACATTAAGGTGACGTTCTTCGCTATCTTTGGGGCGCAATTGCCGGCGGTTCAAGTGGTACCTCCTTAGTCGAAGCTTCAAGAAGGGCGTAGGTTTTGCCCAGCTGCATTTTCGAGTAGTCAAGACTGATCATGAGCGGATTCGGGTGCGCAATACCGGCGTACTCTTCACACGGAAAGTGTTCTGTTAAAGTGTCACTGCCAACGGGCAACCTCAGCCAAATTTCACCGGATTTTTTATCATAACGAACTTCTTTCGGCGCTATCCATCGATACCGGTAAATGGTTTTGGATGATAACCATAAATACTGCTCGAAATAACTCGCGAGTTGGGCCAGCGCCGCATCGCGGTTAGCAACTACAAGTTTATATTGTTGAGGTGTAAGCGCGCGTTTATTTTGAAGCATGTTTATTAGAGAAACGACGCCCTTTGAGAATTGGTCGACGTGACAGGTATAATTGAGAGCGGCCATTGCCGCATAGCCGCGATGAAACAAATCGGGAGCACCTCCTTGATCGAGGGGCACGAGGCGTTCGCCAAAATTACACCCAAGAATCTGGGGCCCGCGATAGTTAATTGATTTTGGGATTTGAACGCAAATTTTTTGCAGACCGATGTTGGCAATGCCACCTGCGGTATAAATCCCCGCGAATTTTGTTAGCCCGATCAATACCTTTCGCATGCTCTGAGCGGAGAATCGAGATAATAGTTTTTCACGAACGAACAGTGCGGATCGCGACGGTTTCGGCGGAGAGAGCATTTTAAGGCCCGTGCGTTCGGCGTATAGTTTTTCCGCAGCTTTGTCGCCCGCAAGCGCATCCTGTAAAAGCTTAGCGTTTGTTCGCTCGTCAGCGCCGGTGACGCCTTGTTCGCGAAATAGGCTCGACATTTGTTTGAGATCGGCGTTCATGCTGTCTAATTCTTTTTGCGCTTCAAAGGCTTGTATTTCAGCCTCAGTTTTTGGCCGGTCTGTTATTTTGCTCGAATCGTCGGCGGTATCGACTTCTGAGGTGACAGTCTCGTCGCCAACGCGCCAATCAAGTTTACTAATAGAATTTGTTACAGATCTTGCGAGTGATCCGACGTTTTCGATTGTGGATTTCCAAAACTGCGGACGTGCTATGGCAACAAGCGCTGTTGCGACGATGATCCACTTGCCACCTTGAAAAAACTGATGCCATTTATTCGTGTCGATTTTGAGCTTTCGAAAACTCGCATCGTTTTGATAATTTTCGTTGATGGCATTCCACAAATTGTAAACGCAAGGTGCTGATTTCGGATCGAAGTCTAATACGCCACCCAGTACTACCGCTTTATGATTAAAATCGGCAATGGTTCCACTGAGCATATTGCTATAAAGCGCCGAAGTCGCTTGCGCGAGTGGGCCGGTATACGCGTCATACTCCTGCGCGACTTT
>JAJYHS010000164.1 GCA_021784635.1 bacterium | reverse complement strand
CAGCTCTTGTTTGAGTTTGCGGTATCGTTCCGCACGCTGAGCTTGCCGCTCGAGGCTTTCGATCTGCCGCTTTTGTTCGCCGATTATATCTTGCAACCGAATGAGATTTTGGTCGGTTGTTTCGAGGTTACGCTGCGATTCGCGTTTGCGTACCTTGACTTTAGTTATCCCAGCCGCTTCTTCAATCAGCATCCGGCGATCTTCCGGTTTTGCCGTGATAATTTTGCCAATCGCACCTTGTTCGATGATCGAAAAACCTTTTGCTCCCGCGCCTGTATCCATGAAAATTTCTTGAATATCGCGCAGACGCGCCGGTTCTTTATTGATCAAATATTCGGATTCGCCGTTGCGGTGAAGCCGTCGAGTCACTTGCACTTCTGTAAAACGGGCATATTGCACTGGAAAAGGCCCGCCATCATTTTCGAGTGTCAATGACACTTCGGCCATGCCCATAGGGGCATACCCTTCGGCACCGGCAAAAATGACGTCTTCCATCGACGATCCACGCATGTGCTTCGCCGACATTTCGCCCATTACCCACACGAGAGCATCGACAATGTTGGATTTGCCGCAACCGTTAGGCCCGACAACTCCAGTAATGCCTTCATCAAATTGTATAACAGTTCGATCTTTAAACGATTTAAACCCGAAGAGTTCCAGTTTTTTGATTCGCAACTTCTGTCTCCCGCCGTAAGGTCGCTTGTGCCGCTGCCAACCGTGCTATAGGAACACGATAGGGCGAACAGCTCACATAATGCAACCCCACTTCATGAAAAAATTCAATCGAATTTGGGTCCCCGCCATGCTCGCCACAAATGCCAAGCTTGATATTAGGTCGCGTCTTTTGCCCTAATTCAACTGCTTTTTTCACAAGTGCCCCAACACCGTCGCGGTCAATGGTTTGGAACGGATCATGGGATAAAATTCCATCGGCGACATAGGTGCTTAAAAACCGGGCAGAATCATCGCGTGAAAGCCCCAAAGTGGTTTGAGTCAGGTCATTGGTGCCAAAGCTGAAAAATTCGGCATCTTCAGCAATTTGATCAGCGGTCAAAGCGGCCCGCGGGAGCTCAATCATCGTGCCTATCGGTATATTGAGCTGTATGCCGGTCTCTTGTTGCACGCGTTCGAGTTCCACCTCAACTAAACGTTTCAGCCGCCGCAATTCCTCTTTCATGCCGACTAGGGGGATCATAATTTCAGGTTTCGGCTGTTGCTTTTCTTTGAGGAGTAATATTGTCGCTTCGGCCACGGCTCGCGCCTGCATCTGATATATTTCAGGATAGGTTATCGCAAGGCGACAGCCTCTGTGACCGAGCATCGGGTTAAATTCATGTAGATTACGAATTTTCGCGCGCAGTGAGTTTTCATCCCATTTCAGCCGCTGAGCCAAATCCACAATATCTTTGTCGGTTTGCGGTAAAAACTCGTGCAGAGGAGGGTCTAAAAACCGGATTGTCACGGTAAGCCCGTCCATCGCCCGCAAAATTCCCGCAAAGTCGCTTCTCTGCATCGGGAGCAAACGATCGAGCGCGCGAATACGGGCATCGCGCTCATCAGCCATGATCATCTCGCGGACCACGTCAATTCGATCGGCATTGAAAAACATGTGCTCGGTTCGGCATAGGCCAACCCCTTCGGCGCCAAACCGACGAGCCACTTCCGCATCGTGAGGAGTGTCGGCGTTCGTGCGAACGCCAAGACGCCGAAACTTGTCGGCAAGTTTCATCATGTACGTGAACTGATCGTCGAGCATCGGCTCAACCGTTTTGACTTCGCCCAAAAATACTTCACCTGTTGAACCATCAAGAGTAATAAAATCGCCTTCTTTAAGGACATAATCATTCACTCGCACGGTTTTCGAGCGATAATCGACGTCCATTTCTCCGGCCCCGGCAACACAACACTTACCCATTCCGCGAGCGACAACCGCCGCATGAGACGTCATGCCCCCTCGAGTGGTCAAAACGCCTTGCGCTTTCACCATCCCTTCAATGTCTTCGGGCGAAGTTTCAACCCGCACTAAAACTACTCTTTTGCCGTTTTCAGCCCATTCCACGGCCGCCTCGGATGAAAATACGATTTGCCCCACTGCGGCCCCAGGGCTCGCCGGCAATCCCTTAGTAAGCTTTGTCTTCACGGCTTTCGGATCAAGCGTCGGATGTAAAAGTTGATCAAGCCCCTTTGGCTCCACGCGCATGACCGCTTCTTTTTCACTAATTAAATTTTCTTTCACCATGTCGCGCGCCATGCGAAGCGCCGCTTGTGCCGTGCGTTTACCATTGCGTGTTTGCAACATGTAGAGTTGCCCGCGCTCGATGGTGAATTCGATATCTTGCATGTCACGATAATGTTTTTCGAGTTTTTGGTAGACATCGACCAATTGTGCGTACGCCTTTGGCATGATCTCTTTGAGTTTATCAATTGTTTCGGGCGTGCGAATTCCGGCCACCACGTCTTCGCCTTGCGCATTCACCATAAATTCGCCAAAAAACTTCGCCTCACCGGTTGACGGGTTACGCGTAAACGCAACTCCCGTAGCCGAGTCGTCGCCCATGTTGCCAAAAACCATCGACTGGACATTAACGGCAGTCCCCCACGAATTCGGATACCCGTGTAATTCGCGATACGTGATGGCGCGAGGAGTGTTCCAACTTTTAAATACCGCCGCAATCGCACCAAGCAATTGCTCCTTTGGGTCCATCGGGAAGGCCCGCCCCGTATGCTCCGCAATTTGCTTTTTATATTTTTGAATCAGCGACTTCAAATCATCGACTGTCAGCTCGGTGTCAGTTTTATAGTTTTTTTCGTGTTTTAAATCTTCAAGTATCACTTCAAGAAAAGTGCCATTCATCCCCATAACAACATTAGAATACATCTGCAAAAATCGCCGATATGCATCGTAAGCAAAACGCGGGTTGTTGGCCGCTTTCGCTAGCGATTCAACCGTTTGATCATTCAGGCCGAGATTGAGAATTGTATCCATCATGCCCGGCATCGAAACTCGTGCGCCCGAACGAACGCTCACGAGGAGCGGATTGGCGGGAGCATGTTCAGCGGTCGCGAATTGTTTTCCGGTTAGCTTTTCAACCTTTTTCATTGCCGCTTCGACATCTGCGATCAATTCAGCGGGCAACTTTTCGCCGTTTTCGTAAAAGGCCTGGCAAATTTCAGTGGATATCGTAAAACCGGGGGGCACTGGCAAGCCAAGCGACGTCATTTCGGCAAGGCCGGCGCCTTTACCACCGAGCACATCTTTCATTTTGCCATTGCCGTCTGTTTGCGTAGACGAGAAAAAATAGATGAACTTTTTCATGGCTTCCCTCTTCTCATGGTGCACTGAATTCGCACCTTGCCGTCG
>JAJYHS010000273.1 GCA_021784635.1 bacterium | reverse complement strand
TCGTTTCAGGGGATTTTTCATCTATGGCTTCAGAAAAAATCTTCGCCGTTTGCATCTCGTTTTACTTCGGCGGATTTCACTAAAAACTTAAGAATTTTAGCGATTTAAATCGCTTTCTATCTGTTTTTCCGCCACTTCATCCGTAACTGCCGAATCGTAGTATACTTTGCCAGCGGCAACTTCACGCAATGACGTTACGATGTATTTGTTATTTTTCATTGTTACAACGGGCTGTACGCCTTTCAGTAACTGTTTGGCGCGCTTTGCCACAAGAATGACAAGCCCAAAACGGTTATTTACTTTTTCAAGACAATCTTCAACAGTTACCCGGGCCACACGAAACTCCTTGTGAAAAAAGGGTATGCTAAGTTACCGATTTTTCAGTATTTCTTCAATGATTTTTTTGAATTGGCCGTAGCACAAATCGAAATCAGCGTTAACAATTTGAATATTGAACTGTTTTGCTTGTGCGATTTCTTTTCGTGCGTTCTCAAGGCGAAGATCCAGTTCCGCGCCATCCATTTTGTCCCGCTTTTTGATTCTATGACGCAGCTCATCAAGGGATGGCGGTAAAACAAATATTGAAAATGCCGTCGGGTATTTTTCTTTAAAAGTTCGCGCTCCTTGCACGTCAACATCCATAATTACAACACGACCAGCACTGATGGCCTCATCAATTTGATGCCTCGGGGTACCGTACATTTTATTGTGAACATGCGCCCACTCAACAAAAAAATCCTGTTCGATCAATTCGTGAAAACGATTCTCAGAAACAAAATGGTACGGATTACCTTCGCTTTCGCCTTTGCGCATGGTTCGAGTGGTATACGTTGTCGTGTCAAATAACTGCGCAAATTCGGCTTTCGCTTTGTCGACTAATGTCGATTTGCCGACGCCGGATGGCCCCACAACGATGATCATGTTTATCCCATTCGGGATCGTCACGTGTTCATTCAACGTTTTGCACCTGTTCTTTGAAAGCTTCAATTAGGCCTTTAGCCTCTACAACGAGTTCGGTCAGTCGCGCATGGTTGGCTTTCGAACCTATGGTGTTCACTTCGCGCAATAGTTCTTGGCCGTAGAAATCTAATTTCTTACCGCGCGCATTTCGATTCGCTACGTATTTCAAACACATTTGCAAATGCTCTTTTAACCGCGCGAGTTCTTCGCCGATGTCGCTTTTATCTAAGTAGTAAACAAGTTCCTCGGCAAAACGTGACGGATCGATCGCGACGTCTTTTGATATTTTTCGCAATCGGTCGTAGAGCTTGGCTTCTAACTCGCGATTTGACGACTCACGTAATCGCTCCATTAATCCAACAAGCTTTTTCAATTGATTGAGAATGCTGAGCAAATGTCGGGACAGCGACCGGCCCTCGCGCAAGCGTTCACGCAAACATTGTCGAAGCGCCGTTCGAAAAGCCCGCAAAACCTTATTTTTTTCATTCGAACTTACCGATGTCAGTTCACGCGTCTCAAATACCTGGGGCAAACTCGACACGCGTTCAGCTAAATTGTTTAAATTTAGTGGGAGTTTTAACGTTCGCGCCAAACGTCGATGTGCCTCCACCCACTTTTTTGCGTTTTTGGGATTAAACCGGACATTCAAATCCGCCGAACCGCGCCGATAAACAAATATGTCAATCGTGCCGCGCTCAAACATAGCCGTTACTTCTTTTTTTAACTGCGATTCAAGTGCAAAATATTCTTTTGGTAGGTGAAAACGAGGTTCAAGAAATCGGCCATTGACAGATTTGACAGTAATAGAAAATTCGGTGTCGGCAGTTCGCCCTTCTACCGTGCCATAACCCGTCATGCTCTTCATGCCAGAGCTCATCTAAAAATCGCACCTAAGTTAAAGTTAAACTTCTTGCCATGTTATTGCATTGTCGCGCCGAAACCAAGTCATCTGTTTTTTGGCAAGTTGCATAGTACTGATTACAATGGCTTCGGCGAGGCGATCACGTGATAGCCGCCCCGCAAGATATTCTTTGCATTCAAAATACCCAACGGAGTTGAATGGCCGCGTGTCTCTATAACCTTGATTGACCAGCGACTTTGCCTCGTCAATCAACCCATAAGTCAGCATCGCGGCCGTGCGTTCAACGATTCTCGCACGCAGTCGCGATCGCTCCACGGTAAGGCCCACTTTACGCACGTCATATCGAGCTGCAAGTCGATTTGGATTTTGTTTGAGATTCTGCGCAACTTCAGACCACGGTCGCCCCGTCGCAAGTGAGCCCTCAAGTGCGCGGCGCAAACGGTAATGATCGTTAGGTGAAAGTTTTCGTGCCGAAGCCGGATCGATGCGTTCGAGTTGCGGCCAAAGTTCCCGGTTGGCCTCCCATTGGCGGACTTGCGTTCGAATTTCGTCGTTTACCTTAGGAATGTCGTACATGCCGTTTTCGAGCGCTTGAATATAAAATCCGCTACCACCAACAACAAAAATTTCGCGGTTATGATATTCGCGTTCGATAACGGCCAGCGCCTCACGTCGATAGTCTCCGGCTGTAAACTCCTGGTCGGGCAATACCAAATCGTACAGTTCATGTTGGGCACGGGCACGATCCGCAACTGTGGGTTTTGCCGAACCCAAATCAAAATATTTGTAAACTTGAATGCTGTCGGCGTTCACAATGATCGCGTTGACGCGTTCGGCTTGGTTCAGCGCCCAAGCTGACTTCCCGGCGCCAGTTGGCCCGACGACAAACGTGATCATACGATCCGGCCAAAATCACGCTCAAGCCGCTGAAACGGATACTCGACGTAAACCGGGCGGCCATGCGGACAAAAACTAGAAAGCGGAAATTCATCCATTTGCTTCAAAAGCGCGCGCATTTCGTCTGTGCTTAGTGGTTGGCCTGCGCGAATGGCCGAATGACAAGCCATTGTTGCAACAATATTGCCAAGCGCTTTATCGAGATGAAAACTGCCCCCATGTTGAACAAAATCTTCAGCAATTTTCTCAATAACCGCGGGCAACCGATCGGTATTCATTAATGCCGGAGCCGCTTGAATTGCAATTTGCGAAGGCCCCGTCATTTCAAGAATAAAACCCAATTTTTGAAATTCTTCAGCCGATTTCATCAAATCTTGCGCCATATCTTCGGCAAGATCCACCGTTTGAGGGAGCAAGAAATTTTGCACTTCAACTGACCCGGCTCGTATATCTCTCATCAGACGCTCAAACAAAACGCGTTCATGTGCAGCATGTTGATCCACGATCAACAACGCCGCTCGCGATTGGCACAAAATATAGGTCAAGTTCGACTGGCCCAACACTTCAAGTGTCGACCAAATTGCCGTTGAATTAATATTTTGGTCGTTAGAAAAATCGGCAACGGTTGACTGACGATCAACCGACG
>JAJYHS010000023.1:1800-3368 GCA_021784635.1 bacterium | reverse complement strand
CGCGTTTGGTAACCCGGGCTTTGGAGCGAACTCATCTCACCGATGTCCGAAATCGTTTGATTCAAAATTTATCAAAAGGATATCGACAACGCGTGGGGTTGGCGCAAGCGATCGTGAGTGATCCTGAGATTTTGATCCTCGACGAGCCGACAGTGGGCCTTGATCCGCGGCAAGTAGCGGAGATACGAAATCTTTTGCAGGAATTGCGTGGCAGTCACACCATTATATTGTCGACGCATATTCTATCTGAAGTTCAGGCGACGTGCGATCGCGCCATTATCATCAATAGCGGTAAAATTGTGGCTGAAGATACTTTAAGTGGGTTGACTCAGCGTTTGCGTGGCAACAGCCAAGTTTATATCCGCGTACGGAGAAATGTTTCGAATCTGGCCGAAGCATTGCGAAGCGTATCCGGTGTCACGGATGTGAATATGTCCGGCACGCAAATTCGCGTTCAAGGGAACATGAGCGAGGATAGCCTTGAAGCCATTGCTGAAGCGGCGGTTAACCAGCGTGCGGGGCTTGTCGAACTGACCCAACCCGATGCCGGTCTCGAAAATATTTTTATTGAGCTTACATCGCAACATTAGGGGACACCCTTTAGGAATAAGGAGCGTTGGACATGCGAAAGATTTATCTTATCGCCCGCAAAGACTTTAAGCAGGTGGTCACAAGCCCACTATTCTTTTTGATTGCCTTCCTTTGTACTCTGGTTTGGACGATCATGTATCGCACATTTCTTCAACAGTTTGCCGAGCAAGGAATGATGTCGATGATGCAAGGGGGGCACGGGCAAAGCCTCATGACAACAGTATTTGTTCAACATATTTCGGTTGTGAACCTGGTATTGATTTTTACGCTCCCGGCGTTGACCATGCGTCTTTTGTCCGAAGAGAAGAAAGTTCACACGTACGATTTGCTTCTAACGTCTCCCGTGAGCTCGACTGAAATTGCGATTGGCAAATTTTTAGCCGGATTTGGGATTGCAACAGTTTTGCTGTTTATTTCATTTTTATATCCGGCCTTTACACGGCTTTTTGCAAAATTCGATTGGGTAACTCTTTTGGTATTGTACTTAGGGATTTGGCTTTTAACTGGTCTTTATTCGGCGGCCGGTTTATTTGCGTCGTCTCTAACGGAGTCGGCTATGCTCGCGGTGTTTATGGGCGTTGTTTTTAACCTTTTGATTTGGTTTATCGGCCAAACGGGTGCGGGTTCGAGCATACAGTGGTGGTCGTCGTTTGCGACGTATATTTCAGTCGGTCAACATCTAGTGAATTTCTTAAAAGGAATGATCAAAGTCAGTTCCTGCGTATTTTTCATTTCATCAACAGCGTTCTTTGTGTTTTTAAGTCAACGTGTCGTTGAATCGTCTCGTTGGAGGTAATTCATGAGCAAGTGGGGCAAAATCAGTTATCTCGTCGGCGGGCTTTCGCTTCTTATTATGTTGGTGGCCCGGCTTATTCTGCAAGGGTGGATCGATTATTTGTACATTCCATTTTTTTTGGGCCTTGCGGCCATCGTCCTTGCTCTGATCGTCGATTATAAATTCTATCTTGAATTTTTCA
>JAJYHS010000023.1:0-1790 GCA_021784635.1 bacterium | reverse complement strand
CGACGAAGCACGGGATGAATATGGGAGTGATAATTCTCCTCGCGTTTATTCTGATCGTTGCGGTCAATTTTTTGGGTGTGCAATTTGATCACACCTTCGATATGACCCGGAACAAAATCAACACGCTTTCAGACCAATCGCTTACGGCATTGGCGCACCTCAAACACGATTTAAATCTTTTGGTATTTTATCGTAGCGGAGAAAATCAGCAGCTGCGCGTTCAGCTACGGGCGAATTTCGAAAAGTATTTGGACGCAAGCGGTAAAGTTAAATTGAAATTTGTTAACGCGCTCACTCACCCGAGTTTAGCTCGACAATATCTTGAACATCAGCAGTTTGCGGTTATTGCCGATTACGAAGGCCGGCGTGTTGAAATTAATGCTCCCTATGGCGAGCAACAAACGACTTCGGCAATTTTGCGTGTTGAAGCAAAACAACAAAAAACGATTTACTTCTTAACGGGTCACGGTGAGCGCAGTATCGACGGCAATCAAAGTGGTAATATCAGTGGGTTTGCCAAAGAGCTTCGTAACGAAGGTTATAAAGTAGCGCAAATTGATCTGATGAAAGGCGATAAATTGCCCACTCCACCAGGCGTCGTGGTGATTGATGGCCCGACCAGTCCTTATCTCCCCGCTGAAATCGGTGAATTACGCAAGTTTGCAATGGCCGGTGGCCGGCTCATGATTTGTATTGACCCGGGTACGCAAGATAATCTCGCACAATTGACGAACGCTTTTGGAATCGAATTTCACAATAACTACGTGATTAACGAATTTGAACAACTCAATGAATTAGGGCCGCTTGCCGCACTTGGCGCTGAATACGACCGCAACAACCCAATCACCAAGAAGTTTTATATTGGCGGGCGAGTTATGGGTTCAATATTCTTAGTTGCGAGCGAAGTGACGCCCATGCACAATGCGCCGTCGGGGTTGACGCTCACGCCTATTGTGAAAACATCACCCGAAGCCTACGTGAGCAATAATCCGAAACCTATGGCAAACCCACAGCACAGAGTTGTTACACTAGCCGTTGCAGCGCATGGCCAGTTGGATTCGGGTGCAAAAACACCCACAACATATCAAAAGAATTTTGAGGCGGTGGTGTTTGGCGATAGCGATTTTACCGATAATTCATTTTTTCGCTTTGGCGCGAATCAAGATTTAGCGATGAACTCGGTCGCGTGGCTTGCCGACGATTTGACCAATATTTCGATTCGACCTCGAACACCCACGGCCACGCCGCTTGAACTGACGTCTACCAACCAAATTATATTTTTATTGTCGGGTCTCGGATTGCCGCTTTTCTTTATCATCTTAAGCGGCTTTTTCTGGTATCGGAGACGTAGCTTATGAAGGGCTTTCGCGGCACCTTAATTTTTGCGGTTTTTGTCGCTGCCGTTGTGGGACTGGCTCTGTGGCAATATAAACACAGTAAACACGAAGCGAAAGAAAAAACGGCTAACGCAAAGCTTTTTCACTCCCTCGCGTCGAATAACGTCGTTGAATTCGACATGCGGAGTTCAAAAGACTCGTATAAATTAAAAAAGGTGGGTGCAAAATGGCACGTCGTCGCGCCTTTCTCGGATCTTGCCAATGAGAGTGCCGTGCAATCCACTCTTTCAAGTATTTTTAGCCAGCCGTTTGCGATAGCCGAAAAAGGTAAAACGCCGGTGGATTGGTCGAAATTTGGTTTAGTCACTCCAGAATATACGTTTAAATTTCATTTTGCGGACGGTAAGACGCAATCGTTAAAAATCGGACGCGTGCGAACTTACGACGATGGCT
>JAJYHS010000165.1 GCA_021784635.1 bacterium | reverse complement strand
GCAAAATTTTCGCCGACAGTCGGAATGCTCAGCGCCGAAATCGAAAAAGGCAATTTGGCCTTAAACGAATGGCTTGCCGAGCACTGACAAATCCTGCTTTAAAATCTCCCGCTGCTTGTCTTAGGGCCAGTCGCCGAGACTTTGGCCCAACTGCAATCTACCTGCAATTCCATTATAACACGAGCCGCGTAACTCAAACCTGTTCCCGTTCCGGCCGAATAGTTTTTAATGGATTTTCATTCAAAACGGATTCGTGCGACTTGCCTACAGACATTGGTCGCGCGTTTCTTTTACTTTGCGCTTGCAACCTTGTCATTTGTTGGCGCAATTGGCATCGCAAAAAATGCGCACGCTACCCCGTTGTACAACCGTACAGCCGCCGGACTTTGCACCAAATGTGCCGTTGGCGAAACTGGCTCTAGCCCCCTGGTGACTCCGCCGCTAAACGCAAAAAATTTCGATATGATTCAAGGCACAGTGAAATCACTGCGCAAAAATGCCGAAACTCATTCCGGCCCCAAGTCCGGCCGCACGATCGGCGCCACGAAAAAACAATCTGCGTATGAAAAATGTGAACAAATCGTACATTCCAATGAATGCCAAGCGCTGTACGCCAAAATTCAAAAAAATGGACACAAACCAAAACAATACGAGCGAATTTGCAATGAAGATGCCGAACAAAAAATTGATTACGAATTCAAAGGCACTGCCGCCGGCGAGAAGAAGGCTATATGGGATTTTGCGAGTTTAATTTTGGTACCGTGGCAAGCTTATAAGGCTTACGAGCGCGACGAACATTGCCCCATGAAATTGAAAAAGTTGCTCTTTTACGCGTACAACGAAAAACTTCCGAAAGACCTTCAGGTCAAAATGCCCAATAAAAAATGGTTCGAATCAGAAAGTTGCTCCGAAGTGCAAGGGTACATTCAAATGACGGGCACACGACTTTACACAACTAAACTTACCAAAGAAGGTGTAAAATTTCGCTCGGTTGGTAACGAAATGCCGGATGATGTCGCCTCAATTATAAACGGATATTACCATAATGCAAAAAATTGGTTGAAGACCCAGGACATTAAACTCAAGTGTTATAACACGGAAAAACGTAATGAACTTATAAAATACGCGATGACCACAATAGTATTAAATGTCGCCACCGACGGAATTGTGGATGAAGCCAAGGTCGCCGCCGGTTTAGCAAAAGCCACCGACACCGCCGAGGCAACCGCAACGGCAACCGAGGTCACCGAAACCGCAGACCATGTCTTGCCGCCAGAGCAGTCGCCAACAGAAGAACTGTCCCCTCAACCCCATTTGTCTGAAACGGAACGCCAGCGTCTAATTACGCATTTCAGAGAACACATCGCGCCCGCCGGTGAGACAACCAAAGAAGCGGCCGAGAAAATTGAGCGCGCACGCGTGGCACAAATTAATCAGGAAATAGCTAAAATCACTTTAGATAAAAATACCGCGAAAAGCGTTTTGGCTACGCTGAGTTATAAGTACGGCGATATATTTAATTTTCAAGAGGACGCCCTAGGGGGCTCTTCTATAAACATAGACCGCGAGCGATTAGAAAGATCCGTCAAATCTTGTTTGAGCGCAAGCGCCGGCCAATTATGTTCCGATTGGATTAGGCGCCATTTGTGTACTGTTATTTTTTCGAACGATTCATCAAATATAACGGCATGCTTTCGAGACGGAATATCTGACTATATGGCCAACCATCCAGCAGATCACGATACCCTTTCGAGTCAAGAAATAGTTCAAACCTTAAATAACGAGATAGAAAAATCTGCCGAACAGCAAGTCAATAAGGCAAAGTCACGAATTTTGCAAAAGTATTGGAAATCCAACCGGGCGCTAGCTTTACGCGACCGAAAAATGACGAGCCTTTGGCCTGAAGGCAAACTAAAAAGCTTCTTACATGAACACGTTGACCCCAAAACGTTTAGGCTCATTAACGTTGACACAAATTCGATAAAATCAACAATTCAGATCAGCCGCGATTCACGTATTTCTGAAGGGACGATCCGCGAATATGAAATACCATTTGAAGATTACCGAGTTAAAGTCACAATTTGCGAACGAGTACCGTGCCCATCCGGAGCCGAGCCCGGCCAAGTCCTGTCAATTTACCCGAAATGTGGGCCAGATGTTTATACTCTGCCCAGTTTGATCGATCTCAAAAGCTATAGCATTACACCATGTGGAGGTATTGAAAACGCCGCGAAATCTGTAGATAAATCCCTCGCAGTAAAAACCAGGTATTCACAAAGAAAAATGCGCATTCTTGATAAACTGACGGAATACGGGATTATATCGAAGGCCGATCGCACGCAACTGTTAGAAACTGGCGACACGCGCAAGTTCCAATACCTGCTTCTCGACGGCAAGATTTCGAAACAAGAGTACGACGAAATCTTGCAATCTTTTAAAAAGTTAAACGTCGGCCAACCCGCGGGCCCAGCTAAAATCATAGAATTTCATCCGAAAAACTTTTCGCCTAATCGAACGATCAAACTTGCCGTGCAAGAGCGAGAACTAGAAACCGCAGGCATAAATGATAAAATGATCGCACTGTTTGACCCCGCAACTAAAGAACCAATTGCGAGCTTGGACTATCAGTTAAATGATGGCGTCGTGCACATCAATATGATTCGCGTACAAACCCAATATCAAACTTTCGGATACGCCGAAGCGCTTTTCGAACAAGCACTCAAAGCTAACCCAGAAGCGCGCTCATTTTCCGCCGAACTCGAAGGTACAAATAAAGAAATCCTTGAACATGCGCTCAAACGTTACCCGCTTGAAGAAGCAGTAAAAAAAACGCCCGCATATAAAAGCAGCATTCGAATGGGCTATACGAAAATCAGCATAAAACTCCAAACGCAACGTTTATACAAAGGCTTAACTTACGGAGAATATCCTGAATACATTTTTACGGGTACACGCCCGTGACACTGCGGCTAATATTTGTAGCAGCCCGACCTTTGACAAATAGAATTTTAAAAGACAGATTAATTGAAAGGTGATGGAGTTCACCATAACCGCCAATGATACCGGGCTTTGCCTGCCGTAAAACATTAGGCTGATAACTCCTACTGAATAACAGTTTATAACAACAGTGGGAGTATTTATGAAAATTCTTTTGATTGCCGTCTTCGGTCTAATCGGGGTCTTCAGCCGTTATTTGGTTGCGCTTTTTGTAGCCCGTTATATGCCGACACAACACTTTCCACTTGGTACATTTATCATTAACATTGTTGGATCTTTTTTAATCGGCGTGGTCTACAGTTTAGGCGTCGAAAAAGGTGTCCTATCTGTGGATGTGCGCGTCGGGCTCTTAGTCGGTCTTCTAGGTGGGTTTACTACTTT
>JAJYHS010000279.1 GCA_021784635.1 bacterium | reverse complement strand
CCACTTTGGGAAAAACCAAAATAGGTTGCCAATCGACACGCAAAATCCGATCACGAGCCTTCTCCATACGTGCGATGCACTTGTCGGTGTGGCAAAACGCGAGGTCACTGAGCCTCACGCCGAAATGAGAGGCATAGGCAATGATAATGAGTATGAATAGTAGTTTAAACATGATGGGCCTCCTTAAATATTATTTAGATACCACAGTTTAAAAAATTTCATCCAGTTGTTCGCTGCGTAAATGCCTCAAAAGAATTACTATTTTTTACTCCTTTTCGATAAGTGTTCGTGCAAATTCAAAAACAGCCTCCGCTTGCGCGGGCGAAAGCTTGCGCATTAAAATATCCAATTTGTGTTTGGCCGAGACGGCCTTTGACTTAATCGGGTCGGTGCTAAAGTTCTTAAAACTCTCGGGGCTATACCCATAGGCCACCATGATTTTTTGCCTAACCGCGAGGTATACGGGACAGATGCCGTTCTCAAGCCTACTTAAATATCCCGGCGACACGCCCACAAGCTTAGCCGCCACCCGCAGGTCCAGACCCTTTTTTAGACGAATGTGACGCATAATTGCACCGTCGTAGGTCTTATCGTGCCGCTCTTGGTTCTTAAAATTGGCCACCCATGTTTTGAACATCGACCTATAGCCGTCGGCATCCAACAGTGTGACGATACGATTAAACTCTTCTTCTCGAAGGCGGGCGGTGCCCGTGCTGTTTTCAACCTCACTTAACCAACCGACAGATCGGCCGATTAAAACGGCCGTCTCCCAAACACCTATTTTCTTGAGTGCCCGGATTTGGCGCAAGATGATCGGCCAACTTTCGTTTGACTCCATAAATGCCTCTCTTTCTCGGATGTTGAAAATTCAAATCCGAATAGTGAAAACAAAACACCCAAGTTCGGATTCTCCGAACCGCGAGGTTTGTTTCATGAAAGAAACTGCGGTGGCAGGGATATGGCAGGGACCCATGGTCATTTACGGGGCTCTTAGGGGGTCTTGAACAAAAATTGGTTTCTCGACTCTTCGTGATTTTAGGTACTTAGAATTTTTGACTTTTGCCGGCAATCGGCCGGCGCTACCTGAATTCTTTGGAGCGGGTGATGGGACTTAAACCCACGACCTTCGCCTTGGCAAGGCGACGCTCTAATCAACTGAGCTACACCCGCGACGATCAGAAATGATGTCGACAGAAGCAGCCAAGTTAGGCGGGGTCACCTATCTTGTCAAGGTTGACGTTATGACGCCGTCGCCATCACGAACGGTGCTCAAACCGTACGCAAAATGTGCTTCTGATTGTTTGATAAACTCGAAAGCACTACAGTAAACTACCAAAATGAATAAACCCGAGGGCCCATCAGCAAGTTCAGAATCGGCGAAATTTAAGGATCTTTTCAGCCGGCAAAGTGCGGACTACTCGAAGTTTAGACCGACTTATCCGACCGAGTTATTTGAGTATCTTGCGACACTGGTCGACAAGCGCGATCTTGCCTGGGATGTCGGTACCGGTAATGGCCAATCGGCAGTAATGGTTGCAAATCATTTTAGTCGGGTGGTGGCGACTGACCCGTCCATCAAGCAAATTGAGCGGGCGACGCCAAATTCGCGGGTCATTTACCATGTGGGAGCAGCCGAATCTTCAGAGTTCGCGGATCATACGGTCGACCTTGTCACAGTTGCGCAAGCCATTCATTGGTTTAACCACGAGAAATTTTTTAACGAGGTACGCCGCGTGCTCAAACCAAAAGGTGTATTGGCATTTTGGTGTTATGGCGGAGCGCAAATCACCCCCGAAGTGAACGCCGTCGTTCGCAAACTTTACCTCGATATTCTCGGCCCTTATTGGCAGCCCGAAAGAAGACTTATAGAAGAAGGCTATCGAAGCATTCGTGTTCCAATGCAAGAAATCACGCCTCCGGATTTTTCAATTACCGCCGATTGGGAGCTTGAGCATTTGATTGGATATTTGGGCACATGGTCGGCTCTGCAATCCTATATCGAGAAAAACAAATCAAACCCGCTCGAAGCTATGTACGAACAACTGAGAACGGCTTGGGGCAAAATCTCAACTCATCGAGTCCAGTGGGAACTCAATTTGCGCGTTGCCCGCAATTGACTCCCGCGAACCGAGCCGCACGCCGATTCCTATCAACCGAACCGGTTTATTATACCGCTTTACAGCCGCATCCAACATTTCGCGAAACGCCGCAAGCGATGGCGTTCGTGTTCGACTCGTTTCAAGCGTCGTCTGTTTAAAATCGAAAAATTTAACTTTCACAAAAAGCGCCCGCACGAGATCAGCTGCCCTTGCCGAGTTCAAACGCGTCAAAAAATCTTCAAATAAGGGCGGCAGCTTTTGCATACATTCTTCAACAGTTTGCAAATCTTGATTGTACGTCCACTCAACGCTGATCGATTTTCTTTCGCTCGTCACTTCGACGGGCCGATGATCAATCCCGCGACAGAGGTCATTCAACCTCAGCCCCCATGAACCAAACTCGGCTTTAAGCTGTGTGACCGGCAGAGATTGCAAATCTTGACATGTGTACAGCGAAAGCGCGTGCATTTTGCGCGCAGTGACCTTGCCTACACCTGGAATTTTTTCGACCTTTAACTTTTTTACGAATTCGCCCACCATTGCGGGAGCAATTGTAAATTGGCCGTTAGGTTTCTTCCAATCGCTGGCCACTTTAGCGAGAAATTTGTTCGGAGCGATCCCCGCTGACGCTGTAAGCCCCGTTTCGGCAAAAATTCGACGGCGAATTTCAGCGGCCATCCTTGTGGCAATGCCGTCAAAGGCGGCGGAATTCGTGACGTCGAGAAATGCTTCATCCAGCGAGAGGGGTTCGATTATTTCAGTGAAACATCTCAATATCTCGCGAATTTTTCGGCTTTCAGCTCGGTATTTGTCAAAATTCGGCGGGAGCAATACGAGTTGTGGACACAATTTCACCGCTCGCGCCGACGACATTGCGGAACGAAGCCCGTACGTTCGGGCCTCGTAATTTGCTGTTGTTAGAACGCCGCGCTGATCGGGCCGGCCGCCAACTGCAACCGGCTTACCATTAAGATTCGGATCGTCGCGCATCTCGACCGCCGCGAAGAAACAATCCATGTCCACATGGATAATTTTTCGATTAAAATCGCCGCCCGAATCAGACAAGTAGGTTACAACGTGAAGTGAAAATATACGGGATGCATGCGATTCACTTGCACACGTGCCACGTATTTACCTGTTGCCAATACTAAATTATTGCCGAAGTGAGTGGTGCTCGGTCCCTTACCTTTGACCGACATACGCGCCACGTGAACCGACATCCAGCGGCCCGGTTTTGGAGTCAGCTGTCGGTACGAAATCGATACCATCGCTTTGGCAACAGGTTTGCCTTTCTCTTGCAAAAAAACC
>JAJYHS010000262.1 GCA_021784635.1 bacterium | reverse complement strand
TTTCCGACGGCATACTCTCACGCCACTATGGCCGCGCGCAAGCGTATTGGCCCGCAAAAACATTATGGCCCGGCTTTCAGCGCGCGTAAACGGCTCGCCCACCCCGACGCAGTGAGAGTGTATTAAATTTTTTTGTAAATTTTCAATATCCGCGTCCGAAATGCGCACCGAACTGAATGCGCCAAATCCCGTGTTCACTCCATAAATGATTTCGCCCTTTGTAATCGCTTTTTCAATGAAATCACGAGAGGTCTGCATGCGCGCACGGGCGCTGTCTGAAAGTTGCACGTGCTCGCCCCGCCACGCGGCCACCGCTTCGCCCGCAGCTTCAGCACCAGCCACCTTCCAAACTTCATCAATTGTTACACCTTCGCCCGTAATTTCGATCATAAAATTTCGATCACAATTCTTGCTTTGCCGCCTTTAGCTTTGCAATCGCCTCTCTATAGTCGCGGCTAAATATATAATGTCCGGCTACCAGCACATCCGCCAAGCGACATTGCGTAGCGGTGTCAGCGTTGATACCGCCGTCGACCTCGATTAGGGCCTTCGAGCCGATTCGGTTTAACTCCGCTCGAATCGCCGCAATCTTACCCACCTGTTCAAACATAAAAGTTTGCCCGCCAAAACCGGGGTTCACCGTCATAATGAGAATTAAATCCGTTTTTGACAGGTATGGAAAAATCTTTTCAACCGCTGTCGCAGGACGCAAAGTCAGACCAGCTTTGCACCCAGCGGCGCGAATGGTTTCAAGGCAACCGTCAACCTCGTCGGTCGATTCAACATGGATGGTAATAAGGTCACTGCCCGCATTTATGAACTCTTTTAGCCATTTTTCAGGGCGTTCGATCATCAAATGGACGTCCAACGGCTTCTTTGTGCAGGACCGCAAACTTTTGATCACGGGCGCGCCAATAGTTAAATTGGGCACGAAATGACCGTCCATCACGTCGATATGCAGCCAATCAGCGCCCGCGTTTTCAACGGCACTAATTTCTTCGGAGAGCCGCGAAAAATCGGCCGATAATAAACTTGGAGCAATCAAAAATTCATTCAACTCGATCACCTACTTTGAGCTTATAGCCTAACAAAAAATCATGGGCCGACATTGGTGATTTCGACTCCGGTTGCACGCGTGTAATACGTAACGCTCCCTCGCGGCAAGCCACAGTAAAACTGTCGTTACCCACGGCTACAATATTCCCCGGCGTATTCCGAGCAGAAGTATCTGTCAAATGAACGACCTCGCCGCTGAGTATTTTAAGCGCACGACCGTTTAAATTCGTCGCCGAACCGGGGCCCAAAATCATGGCACGAATATGATTACGTATTTGCGTGGCCGTTTTATTGTTCCAATCGATCTGTGCTTCTGATTTTTCAATTTTGTGCGCATACGTCACGAGTTTCTCGTCTTGGGGAGTCGGCACCAAATCTCCGCGCAAATATTTGAGAAAATCCACTCGTAAAAGCCGCACGCCGAGCGGCATTAGTTCATCGTGAAGGCGTTGAGCATCCCACGACTCGTCGATTTTGACACGATAGCTCGCAATTACATCACCAGCATCGAGCTTTTTAACCATTAGTTGCAGCGACACACCAGTTTCAATATCGCCAGCCTCAATGGCGCGCTGAATAGGCGCGGCCCCCCTCCAGCGCGGCAAGAGACTCGCATGTACATTGACCACTTTGCCAGGAAATATATCTAAAAAAGTTTGCGGCAAAATCTGACCGTACGCTACAACAATGGCGGCATCTGCGCCCCAACTTTTAATCTCACGTAAAGTCTCTTCATTTTTAATGGTTTCAGGCGTGATGACGCGCAAACCCCGATCAAGAGCTAATTGTTTAACCGGGCTCGGCGTGAGGTGCATTTTACGGCCGCTGGGGCGGTCAGGTTGGCTAATTACTCCGACGACTGAATACTGGGGATCATCAATAAGACTCGCAAGATGATGACGCGAAAAATCTGGAGTGCCCAGAAAAACAACACGAATGGTTGAACTCAAAGCCGATGTTCCGAAGGTGTTTTAGATTCTTCGCCTTTATCGGACTCGTCATCGTCTTTTTGATCCGTAGAATATCCAAATTTGCGAATTTTCGCCTTAATTCTCGCCGATTTAATTGGGCTGAGACGATCGATAAAAAGCTTGCCGTCCAAATGGTCTATTTCGTGTTGAATACAAATAGCAAGCAGACCGTCGGTTTTAAATTCAATTTTCTTACCTTCTATATTGAGAGCTTCGACTTCAATGATTCGTGCCCGCTCCACCACTTCAAAATAGGTGGGAACACTCAAACAACCTTCATTATAAGTAATCTTGCCTTCTTTTTTTTTCACGACCGGATTGAACAAAATGAGCGGCTGAGCGATGTTCTTTTCGAATACTGGTTCGCCCAATTCGTCCCGAAGCTCGCGTTCGTTGACTTCGTCTTCGGGGCCCTCACGACTGTCGTCTTCGGGGCCCTCACGACTGTCGTCTTCGGGTCGACGCGTATCAATTACGATCAAGCGGATTTGCCGATTCACTTGCGCTGCCGCAAGGCCGATCCCGCGGTGGGCATACATTGTTTCCAGCATATCGTTGGCAAATTGGGCAAGCTCGTCGGTGACTTTATCAACCGGCTTACATTTTTTGCGTAAATTCGGATCTGGAAATTTTAGAATTTCTAACTTCGCCACAAAATAACAATACCAAATTCATTAGAGGCGGTCAAAATTGCCCGTTTTCACTGCTTTAAATTGACGAGCGCGGCCGTCGCCGCCCCGCCCATGATAAAATTCGGCCCCCAAGCCGCTAACATGGGATCAATCACTCCGTGTTTACCCATCGCCAATGAGGCACTGTAAAACACCCAATAAATGAAGCCGATAGCAACACTCAACCCGATATTTACCATATTACCACCGGCGCGCGCGCGCTTAATGGTGAACGGGATCCCCATCAACGACAATACAAGGCCGGCAAACGCGTACGACATTTTGGAATAAAGATCTACCTCATAGCCGAGCGTATTAAGGCCGGCCGCCTTGTTTCTTTCGATAAAATGGCGCAACTGTTCCGTCGTGAGAGTGTCGCTTGATGGCCTTACAGCAGCAAAATCGGCTAAGTCTTCACTTACAGTCAGAGTTTTTCTTTGAAATGTTTTAGTTAACGGAAAACTCGATTCGTTAGTGAACAAAGTCACCGAGCCATCGCGCAAATGCCAAGTTTTTTTGTTCATGAATACCGTTTTAGCTTTAATAAGCTGCACAAGGTTCCAGGCATTATCGAAATAATAAAGAGTGATGCCTTGTGCCGTCTTTTTTTCGGCGTTTAAATAAGAAATATTAAAAATCGTATTATGCGATCGATACCAAATTTTGTTTCGTTCAACCGTCGAATATAGTCCAGGGTCTTTTTCTAGGTC
>JAJYHS010000179.1 GCA_021784635.1 bacterium | reverse complement strand
AGTCCTGTCAGGAGTACTACTAACAATGTTTTAAAGAAGCCGATTGACAGAAACAAGATTGCAAAAACCATATACGCCTTTTTTTACCTTATTTTAATTGCCATCGCTTAGTTCGGCGCATAGGATGGGCCGGCTTGTATGGAATTTTTTAATAGCTTTCGATTGGTTAGATATTGTGACTCGACTCAACCGTAATGTTGAATACGCATTTATTGCCCTTAAATACATGAGCGGTAAGTACGCCGGGCAACTGACGACGGTCAAGGAGATTTGTGACCATATCGGAATTCCGTTTGATGCGACTTCGCGGGTCATGCAACAGTTGGCTCAAGCGCGAATTTTACAGTCTGAGCAGGGCGCCCACGGCGGCTATATGCTGGCACGAGATTTATCAAAAGTATCACTGCTTGACGTCCTTGAAATCACCTCCGGTGCCGTTGAGGCTGTCCGCTGTGTAACGGATAAAAAGGATTGTGAATTTTTTGGCGGCTGTAATGTTACGGCGCCGCTCAAAAATCTCAACGGGCGGCTAAATGAATTTTATCAAACATTGTCGGTTGCCGAAATTCTTGAAGGTCGAGGTCCGTCATGAGCGAGCAGGCAGCCGGCAAAAAAGAAAAAAATGCGAATTCGTCAACCGAAAAGATTTTAGCCGATTCGGGCGAATATAAATTTGGTTTTGTCACTGAAATTGATACTGAATCCGTGCCGGCTGGTTTGAATGAAGAGATCATTCGTTTTATTTCGGCAAAGAAAAATGAACCCGAGTGGATGCTGGAATATCGGCTCAAAGCCTACCGGCATTGGCTGAAACTAAAAGAACCGGCGTGGGCGAATGTTCATTATGCGCCAATTGATTACCAAAAAATTCGTTACTATTCGGCGCCCAAAAAAGCGACGGAGAAAAAGAAATTTGAAGACCTTGACCCAGAACTTATTCGAACGTTTGAGCGCTTGGGCATTCCGCTTCTTGAGCAAAAGCGAATTTCGGGCGTGGCGATTGACGCCGTGTTTGATAGCGTCTCAATTGGCACTACACAGCGAGAAGCCTTGGCAAAGCATGGCGTGATTTTTTGCTCAATCTCAGAGGCGATTCAGGAGCATCCCGAGCTTGTAAGAAAATATTTTGGGTCGGTTGTGCCGTATGCCGACAATTTTTTTGCCGCATTAAACGCCGCTGTTTTTACCGACGGCTCCTTTTGTTACATTCCAAAAGGGGTGCGCTGTCCGCTGGATCTTTCAACTTATTTTCGCATCAACGCTAAAGAAACGGGACAATTTGAGCGCACGCTGCTCATTGCCGATTCGGGGAGTTTCGTTAATTACCTCGAAGGTTGTACGGCGCCGATGCGCGACGAAAATCAACTTCATGCGGCGGTTGTGGAGCTCGTGGCGCTTGAAAGTGCTGAGATTAACTATTCGACCGTGCAAAACTGGTATACCGGCGATCAAAACGGCGTAGGCGGTGTTTATAATTTTGTGACCAAACGGGGCAAATGCGTCGGTAAAAAATCTAAAATTTCGTGGACACAGGTGGAGTCCGGTTCGGCCATTACATGGAAGTATCCAAGCGTGATTTTACAAGGTGATGAGTCGGTGGGGGAATTTTATTCCGTCGCGCTCACGCACGATTACATGCAGGCCGACACCGGAACCAAGATGATTCACATCGGCAAAAATACAAAAAGTACAATTTTATCCAAGGGCATTTCAACGGGGCATTCGGTGAATAGCTACCGCGGCCTTGTTAAATTTTTGCCGTCTTCAGATGGCGCGCGCAACTACTCACAATGCGATTCTATGCTCGTGGGCAGCGATTCGCGTGCCTGCACGTTCCCGACGATTGAAAGTAAGAATCCGGCGGCTGTCGTTGAGCACGAGGCTTCAACATAAACAATCAGCGAAGAACAATTGTTTTTTCTGGAGTCGCGCGGAATAGACAAAGAAAACGCGGTTTCACTTCTTGTGAACGGATTTTGTAAGGACGTATTTAAGCACTTACCACTTGAGTTTTCGGTTGAGGCGGTAAAGCTCATCGAATTGAAACTTGAAAATAGCATTGGGTAAGTCGCATGAGAAACCGCTAGAGGAGAGGCTGCATGCTTAAAATTTCAAATCTCAGTGTTCGGGTTGATGGCAAAGAGGTTTTACGGGATCTCTCATTTGAAGTGAACGCTGGCGAAGTGCATGCCATAATGGGGCCAAACGGGTCGGGCAAAAGCACATTGAGTAAAATCATTGCCGGACATCCAGGTTATAATGTCATTTCAGGCAAAATTGAGTACGAAATTAACGGTCAATACCGTTCACTTTTGGACATGGACCCTGATCTTCGCGCAAGAGAAGGTGTGTTTTTGGCGTTTCAATATCCGGTTGAAATTCCAGGCGTGTCAAACTTATCGTTTTTAAGGATGGCGTTTAATTCCATCTGCCGACACCAGGGCGCGCCTGAAATGAGCGAAGAAAAATTTCGTAAATTTGCGCTAGAGAAGTCGAAGGTTGTCGAAATGGATCCTGAGTTTCTTGATCGCGGTGTGAATGCTGGATTTTCGGGTGGTGAAAAAAAGCGCAACGAAATTTTGCAAATGGCGGTTTTATCGCCGCGCCTTGCGATTCTTGACGAGACCGATTCGGGGCTTGATATCGACGCGCTTCGCATTGTTGCGAACGGAGTAAATCAATTGCGCTCCCCGGAGCGCGCGATCGTGCTCATTACGCACTACCAGCGGCTGCTCAATTTCATTGTACCTGATTTCGTACACGTTTTGGCAAATGGCCGAATTGTACGATCGGGCGGCCGCGAACTTGCATTGGAGCTTGAAAAGAATGGATACAATGCTTACCTCTAAATTCAGCTTACCGGCCGAGCTGGATAGTTTCATAAGCACCGATCAGTGTGGGGCCGACGCCGTGATGTGTTTTTATAACGGCGAACTCGTGCCGCAAAACTCACATTTTGACGAGCGCGTTCAGTTGCAAACAAATACACTGTTTGCACAACTCGACGTGCGGGCGGGGGGCGAGAAGCCTTTTCGCGTCTCAGTGGTTGAACTTTACGGGAACCAGCTTGGCGCGCAACGGCAAGAACCTTTTGCGGTCTCTTGCCGGCATCATTACCATATTCAGAATAAAGCCGAAATTATCGAAACGCACATCGCACTTAACGAAATCGCCTTTACAATTAATAATGCTTCGAGTTTTGAACTTGATGAGGGCGCCACAGCCGACTACGCGCAAACATATTGGGTCGGGGATGTGGCGACCGTAAACAACAAAGTGCAGTCGCGGCTTCGGGCCAACTCCCAAATGAACGGGTTGATGTTAAACGTAGGCAGCGAGCAAATCCGTAACAATTTGAATGTCGACCTTGCCGCGCAAGGCGCAAAAGCGAGATTGCAGGCGCTCGTGCTGGCAACTAATGAACATCAAATCGAGACGGTTTCTCATATTCGGCACCTCGCTC
>JAJYHS010000296.1 GCA_021784635.1 bacterium | reverse complement strand
GCACAAGAAGAAACTGTGCGCTCGATGCGCCGAACCCGCCGAGTCCGTTATGTGGGTCAATAAATTGCAAATCGGAGGCCCCGAAACAGTCACGATTTTGGGCGAGCCACAAACCTGCCGGGCTGCCCGCTGGAATTCCTTCAATGACTCCCGTACCACGCATGTCGGCAACCAATTGAAAACGTGGCTCAGAATTAAACAACAACGCTGAACCCGCATTGAGAACCGAGTATTCGCCGAGCAAAAATGATTTACTTGGGCAACTCAAAAGAATTTTCATGGACGAGCTTCTCCGCCCGAATGCGAACGCAGTTCTCTTAAAGCGTCAACGGCATGACTCAGTGAAATTCGCTTGGTCATGGCCAAAATCTCTTCGAGACGCCGCTGAACGTAGGGCATTTCACTTTCTGTGGCCCCCGCGCCCAAGCTGAGGTTTCGAATATGAAGTTTCATATGCCCCTCGATAATTCCAACAGTAGTGAGCGCGCGTAAAGCACCCAAATTTTGCACCAATCCGACAGCGGCACAAATGCGCGACAAATCATTGGCGGATTGAACATCCAACAACCGTAGGCACATTCGGGCCATCGGATGAAGGCGCGTCACACCCCCAACTATACCGACAATTACGGGGGCAACGAATTCGCCGTGCAGTTCGTTGTTGTTTACAGTCCATCGGGTAATTGTTCGATACCGGCCATCACGTGCCGCGTAGGCGTGCACTCCGGCTTCAACCGCGCGCCAATCATTGCCCGTCGCGATGAGAATCGGATCAATGCCGTTCAGCACTCCCTTATTGTTCGTTGTCGCACGATAGGGATCTTGATGGGCAAAAAGTGACGCCTCTGCAATTCTCTCCATAAGATCGGAATCAAGTCCGCGCATAATCACACGCGCACGCGTGACTTTTGTGTCGACCAGATTCGAAAGGATACACATCGTAACACCTTCGCCCGTCGCCGCTTCAATCGGAGTTTTTAAATATTCACAAACTTGATTGACGATATTAGCGCCCATTGCATCCACCGGGTCGACTAAAACGTGAATCACAGCCATCTCGCCGTTATCGATGTGGTTTTCTCGCCCGTCACCACGCGCGACCGTTCTTAGTTGAATATCGCTTACTCCGCCGCCACGGCTTTTGAGCCCATGTGCCACATCGCGATTGGCGATCTCGATTAACTCATTTTTGTGGGAGTGAATGTATTCATTCAGTCGCGGCCAGTTTTTTACTTTTGCAATCTGAATTTGCCCGATAACCGAGTGGCCTTCGATTGAAGTTTGAATTTCGCCATTCTCGCGCACCCATTTTGCCGTTTTACTTGCCGCCGCAATGATCGAGGTTTCTTCAACCGCCATCGGTATGACTTTCGCCTGCCCATCGATTACAAAATTAGTCGCCACTCCAAGCGGCATTTGCAAAAAACCAATTACGTTTTCTATAAAATGCTCGGCAATCTGGATATCGACCGGCGCCCCGTTTTCAAGAAATTTTACGTCTTCAGCCGTTAGCGCTCCCAACTCGCGCAATCGTCGTAGTCGTTCAGGACGAGTCAATTTTGAAAACCCGCTAAAGTTGAACTCTTTCATTTCGCTTTACCTCGTAAGCTATCGACGTCGCGTGAACCCGTGCAAAAAAGTGCCGTCTTTAATTCATATTCGATGACTTCCATCCGATGATCGAGCGCGGCTTCACCTTGAATCGCGACCTCAAGTATCGGTTTTGCAAATCCGACTTTTGTTGCTCCTAAAGCGAGCATCTTCGCGGCATCAAGGCCGCTACGAATACCACCTGATGCCCAAATTTCCGATACCATACCCGTTCGATTTGCAATTAACTCTGAACAGGCCGACGAAACCTGGCGAACGGACTCAACGGTAGGAATGCCCCAATCCGCGAATGTAGAGGCCGCTTCGCGCTGTACAGATTCAGCCGGCGCACGAGCCCCTTCGATACGCCCCCAATGAGTACCGCCAAATCCACCGACATCAATCGCACTCACGCCCGTTTCAACAAGCCGTCGAGCCGTAGACGCCGAAATTCCACAACCCGTCTCCTTTATGATAACCGGAACCGGTAACTGTTTTACCAGTTGAGCAATTTTGGTTAGACCACCGGCAAATTGCGGTGTTCCTTCGGGTTGCAAGCATTCTTGAAGCGCATTTAAGTGAATGATCATTGCCTTCGCTTCAAGATTTTCGATTAACGCTTTAATTACTTCAGCGTCGGTTTCAATCACTTGCGCAATACCTAAATTACCCAGTAGCACTGCTGATGGAGCGGTTTTGCGGATCTCTCGCCATTCCTCGCGTGCAGTGAAGTCGTGTAACTCGCGCCGTTGCGAACCAACGCCCATCCACCAACCGCGCTTTGCGCACACAACCGCCATCGTACGGTTCATTTCGAGCGACGACGAGTGCCCCGCCGTCATAGAACTTACAAGAAACGGCGTTGCAGTCACTTCGCCGAGCGAACGCGACCGCAGACTGACATTTGAAAAATTAAGATCAGGCAAGGCTTCATGATCAAGCCGAATTTGGTCAATTCCGCTTCGGCCAAAGGCCTCGTTCTCGCGCTTTAAAGCGAAGGCGATGTGATCGCGCTTTCGACCTTCAAACTGAGAATCAAGTTCATGCATTGGCCATTATCTGTTTCACGAGCGCTGCAAAACCGGCCGAATCTCTAAGCGCCATGTCGGCCAACATTTTACGGTCAAGCTCGATTGGTGATTTTCTGAGAGCCCCGATAAAACGCGAATACGTTGTCCCATTCATTCGAACCGCCGCGTTTATGCGTTGGGTCCAGAGCTGACGCATTTCACGGCCGCGCACTTTTCGGTCGCGATACATGTATTGCATTGCCCGATCGGTTTTTTCAGCGGCATGAGTAATTGCACGGGAGTTAGCGGCGTAAAACCCGCTAGCGCGTTCCAAAATTTTATTGCGACGACGTCTCGCTTTTGTTCCTCTTTTAATTCGCATTACTCACCCCTTTTTTCGGATCGCGCTTTCGGCCGCGAGGTAACCAATAACCGTTCGACTTGATAGGTACTTGCACCATGAATGTAGGTCATCGTACCAAGTTGCCGTTTTCGCCCCGACGATTTATGCGAAAGAAGGTGACGAAGATTCGCTTTGCGGCGCTTGACGCGTCCACTGCCTGTCACACGAAGACGTTTTTTCGCCCCGCTGTGGGTTTTCTGCTTCATTGAATTTCTCCTCACTTGAGAAGGCGGGCTAATGTCGATCAACCGCTTTTGGGCCATTCTCAATGGTTTTATAACCCGTAGTGTTATCTGACCCCGTCTGAAAGGTCAATGCAAAAAGAGCCGGGTTCAAGCCGATGCTCCGACGAAATGAAGAATCCTTGAGCTGTAGCTAAGCTCATTTCTCACTGGGGATGGCCATGTTACTTATTCGTATATGATCACGCGCTTTTTGACGACGGTTCTACTATTAATAACCGCTTTT
>JAJYHS010000154.1 GCA_021784635.1 bacterium | reverse complement strand
CGAAATCCGCTTCACGCGCGGGCCGAATTCGAACTGAGGCATCGTTATTGCCTTGCGATGAGTTCATTCGATAGACGCTAGTCGGTTGGCGTTGCGCCGTCAACGGTTGGCTGTTAATTGCGTAGCGAGCGGTGAATGTCTTGTTTGTACAGCTTATACAATGGCAAGCAAACCGACGCGGTTGTTGCTAAAATAGCGGCGAGCCATACTGGGGCGCTTTGCCAAATTGACGACGAAACAACGTCAGGTGGCGGCAAGGCAGAACCCAAAAGCCAGCGCATGAACGGAAATAGCGACACGTCGATTAAAATACCCATCACACAAGCCGCGAGACCCAGCAATACTCCTTCGAACAAAAGCGATTCAGCCACTTCTAACCGCGTATACCCAAGCGCCCGTAATACCGCAAGTTTCACCCCCATTGCATCGAAACGAGCAACAAGCATAGAAGCCACAGCGAGACCGCCCAATAGTATAACCAAAATTGATATCATCGTACCAATGGATTGGCCCGTACCCGCCAACGCGGCTAAGTGTTTTTTAGCCTGAGCCGTGTACACAACCTGAGCCACTGTGCGTTTATTAATCAAATTTGAAAGAGGACCGTAACTTTGCGGCGGTAAATCAACGAGCATATAGTTGACAACGTTATTGCCCCAAATGCTCCGGTTTAAAAGAACGGGCTCATGGGCAATGAGATTTTGTCCGTCAATCAAATCCGTATACATGAGCCGGTCCCAGCTCGTGTGGGTAGGTCTTAAAATCCCCGAAATTCTAAAGATATGCGGGGGGCCGCTGCTCTTTTGCCCAACCCACGTGAAAATCGGCAGCTTTTGACCGACTGAAACGCCCAGTCTTTTTGCAACCAGCGAACCTAAAACAACGTCTGGCGGACTTTGTGACTGGTCGACAAAGCCGCCGGATGCAAAATGCAAATTCGAGTTAAAACCTTCGAAAAAGGTGTGGTCGGTTGCAACTAACCGAAAATCGTCGGTTGAAGTGCGTATAAGACCGCAATACAAAAATGGAGTGACTTGTTTCAAATAATATTGCGGAACTGACGATCCGTCCGAAAATTGCACGGTTTGCCGTGCCCGCATTGAAACAAACAATTGGTAAGGCAAAAATCCCGGATACGCCCCTTGAGCACCCAGAGCACCGAGCAAAATATCAATTTCACCCGCTTTTGCGCCGATGATGGCATCACTGCCCCGTGCGAGCGTTGAGAATCGATTTTGTTCGAGCAAATAGAGCCGCAATAAAACACCGCAACCGCCAACTGCCAAAGCAATGGCAAGTACCGCAAGACCCGTTGAAAGCGGGCGGCGGATCAAGCTCAACCAGGCCATCATAATTGGTCTCATGATGGACCTCGCGAAGTCATTTTATTTACACCTCTGCTGGGAGCGACCCACCCACCGAAATCAATGACATTTTGAAATGAAGACGATAGCCGCTGGTCATGACTCACAACTATTAATGTTTTGCCTTGTGCCGCCCCGATGAGAGCCTGCATTACAAATTCAGCGTTTTGATCATCAAGACTTGATGTGGGTTCATCAGCGAACAATAATTCGGGCTGGGCGGCGAGGACGCGCGCGACCGCAACTCGCTGTTGTTCCCCCACGCTTAGCCACGAGGCTCGGTCATCCGCCCGATCCGACATTTGCACGGACGCAAGACTCGCGAATGCTTGCGAACGTGAAATGCGCCCAGGCCCGCCAGCCAAAATAATATTTTCCGCCGCCGTTAGATGCTCCAACAAATTGAGTTTTTGAAAAACCATCCCGATGTGTCGACGGCGCAGATCGCAGCGTTGATTATCTGTCATTTCTGTGAGGTCATGCTCCCCGATATGTATGCGGCCCGTTGTTGGCAAAAAAAGTCCGGCGATCATATGCAAAAACGTAGTTTTGCCCTGGCCGCTCGCACCGCGTATCAAGACGTGCGCGCCCGATTCAAAACGATGGTTACGGATAGCAAAAAGTTGCCGGCCGTTAGGTAATGTCACAGTGATGTTATTAAGTTCGATGCCCATACCGGCCATAAATGCAGTCGCCCCCTATTATAGCCCTGCTGCTGTAAAACAGTTTACGATAGCACGAAGGGGGATAAACTCTCAAGGAGCGCGGCTCGATCGATCGGTTTACTTATATGACCGGTAAAACCGCTTTCTAGGCATTTTTGCCGTTCTTCGTCGAGCGAATACGCGGTTAATGCGAATACCGGAACTTGATGGCCTTCGCTTCGAAGACGCAAAATGGCCTCAAATCCATCCATGACGGGCATGGTAATATCCATTAAAACTACGTCATACGATTGCCGCTGGAGCTGATCTAGAACCGCCTGGCCGTTATCGACAACGGCAACCTCCGCGCCTGCAGCTTTGAGCATTAGGCTCACGATTAACTGATTATCCGGCGAGTCTTCTGCAAGCAATACTCTGAGTCCGCCAAGTTTTTTATTTGTATTCATCTCAGTTTGAACTTGCCGCAAGTGACGGTTCTTTCACCGGTTCGTTTAATATACGATATCCCGTTCCAATAACCGCTTCAATCGTGACTCCATTATTCATGATCTTTTTGCGCAAATTTGAAATATGGACGTCAACCACGCGATCCGTTACTGAAACCGCATGACCCCACACCCGGTCGAGAATTTCAGAACGCCCAAATATCTTATTCGGCGTGGTCGCAAGCAGCCTAAAAATCTTAAATTCAATAAATGTCAGATCAAGTGGCTCACCGGAGTCGGTTTTGCAAACAGTTTGATCTTGCAAGTTGCAAACCAAACCTCCAACACGCAACAAAGATTGTTGGTTCACCGAAGCCGCAGCTTTACGCAGTTTCGCGTCGACTCGAAACTTAAGTTCGGTCGGGTCAAAAGGTTTGACGACGTAATCGTCGGCACCAAGCGAAAATGCGCTGGCTTTACTGGCAATGTCGTTTCGACCTGTTAAAAATATGATCTGACTGCCATTGAGCCGCCCGATTGCCGAAGTCATAAAATCGAAACCGGATCCGTCGGGTAGCTCTACGTCTAAAAGTATCACCGAGTACTTAGACCGATCGACAAGCCCCGATGCTTGCTGGAGCGAACTCGCGAGACTGTAATCGTAGCCTTGAAAAATCTGTTCCATCATCAGTAGGACGTCTGGCGCATCGTCGACACAAAGAATCTTCTGCATGGCTTATCCCTTCGTAACGGTTATTGAACACTTTTTAACTGCCGAACGAAATATACAACAAAACGAATTTTAGTCATAACAGTAAGAAAAATGACCCCTGTTTTTACAATTGTTGTGCAAAAGATTGTCACCGCAAATGCGCGAGGAGATTTGAATTCCACGTTTTTTGTCTAAAATTCTGACAGTATAAAGTTTTTTTTACCATGCCCCGGTCGCTAGCGAAATCTCTGTTATAATGTCGCGATCGCACTTAAATAGTAAGTGCACTTGGTTCGATGACTCACGAAGGAGCCAA
>JAJYHS010000278.1 GCA_021784635.1 bacterium | reverse complement strand
TACCGCTTCAAGCCCATAACGATTTAAAAAGTAGCGCCCAGACACGCGCATGGTCGGCAACATTCTTCGCAAATGCAGCAAATTATGCTTCGCCAAAAACGTCGTGCGCATATCATAAAAAATGCTCGGCGGTAAAATATTATGAAAATATTGAATGACGGCGCGATTGGCTCGATTGGTGTAGTGCGTCCGCTTAAGCTCATAATAAAGACCCAATGTTTTAAACTCGAGCGGGTCAAAATTTTTATCGGCGTTAAACATCATCACTTCGTCTTGTAACAAATCGAAATGATAGAAATTAAAGAATGCAGCAGTTTGGTGGCGTGAATAACATTGTTGAAAGATATAGTATTTGTGCTTTAGTTGACCGGCTTTGGTGTCGTAATCGGTTATCATCCTGTGTTCGCGACAACTTTCTTGCTGCGAAATTTTAAACACCCCGCCTAAGCCGATATGCCACTGAATGGGCGTACTTAAATCCGCGGGGCTGAACGAATAGTCCGAACCGATAAAATTACGGTCAACGCGTCGATCATTAAACGGCTTTGACACATCTTCGCTGTATAGTTTTTCAATCTTAGTAAGATTGTTAATTAGTATTTTTTGAACTCGTTTTTGATTGCTCGTCGGGTCGACTATCTTCCATACTAAATCATTCAATTTGCCGTTTCGAAAAATAAGTGCCTTGCTGAAGAGATCATCGTAAGCCTTGCGCACTTTGGGATATTTCAAGTTAAGAGTATAATCGGCTAAAAATGCGCCTCTCACTTTTTTGGCATCAATCTGCAAACCGCCGACATCGTTCAATTTCAATATCGAAAAGCCTACATTTTCAAGCATATGAAAGGGGGTGTATTGGCTAAACCAAGCATCGCCAAAACCGACCTTATATATTTCTTGCCAATCTTTGGTGCGATCCGCGACAAGGCGAATTCTCGCCATATCGTTTCGCCCCCGAAAAACGTAGACGTCGTATTCGCCCGACCACAACTTGCCGACACTCGAATTAAGAAACGCCACGTTGCCGATCGGCAAATAGTAAGAACCTCCAAAGAACAAATTTAACGGCACCTTAAATCGAACTGTTGTACCGGGCTTAAGCCGATGAAGGAGCACATGGGCATTAACCGGCAAATCGTTGGCGACAAAGTCGACAAGCGGAATTTTGCGGGTATGGGTGGCGTCATGGTAGGTCTTAAATAGGCGCCAAAAATCGATTTCTTGATTCGATTGAATCGTTATATCAAGTGGATAATTGTTGCGTAAGACCCAATGTAACGGGCTGAGCGTTTCGCTCGGAATAAATCCGTCCTCTCTCAAAGTATACCCGTCGATATATGCCGGCGATAATTCAATGCGATCGCGAACTCCGAGCCCAAACGCATCCAAAACCGTCTTATTTTCGTTTAGCTCATCAACTGAAATATTGGAGTTTTCGACGCTCTTCTCCCCCCACTTATAAAATCGATGTAGCGCTCCGCCCGCTTGGCGAAATTTTTTCTTTGCTTTCTCATCAAGCTTTTTTAAGTCCGAATTACTGAGATTAATCTCCTTTAACTTCGGCATTTTGCTTACGTTGACAATAAACCCTTCAACCCCGGATAGATTGGGGGGCGGAAGCTTATTAGGCTCTTGAAAAAAATGTTGAGCTGATAGCGATTGATCCGTCTGGGCGCGGGCGTAGCTGATCGGTTGAACTGTAAAAAATCCAACAATCAATAAAATTATTAAAAGTCGATTGCCATTCAATTGCACAGAACTCCCTGACCCTTAATAGATAACCGCAGCCGGGTTTATGCGATCGTGAGCATGCAAAGTAATGCATGCAATTGCGAAGCCCATTGATTGTTGAACTATTGGAGCTGGTGCATGTACACTGTTGAACTTTTAAACGCAAGCGACAATTAGCGGCAAGAAGCGCTAGACAAGATCCACCAAACACGACTAAATTCCGGGCATGAAAAATTTTATCAATTTTTACCCAAGTCGCCGTCGTTTGCCATTTGCCCTTTTCGCACTAACATTCATGCTCGTTTCAGCGCGAAATGTTGCGGCCCTAACCAGCAGCGCAAGCGCCGCCGCGTCCGCCAATGCAACCGAAATGTCGCTCCCGCGCCGTGAAGTATCCAATCCGTCACGACTGTCGATCGGTGCGATCATTCAAGCACACTCAGTTTCAAATACGTCGTCACCGTGGTTTGGCATTTCAGCGAGTTATAAAATTTTCCACCGGGTATCTCTCGGTCTTCGGGGTTTTGTTCCTATGTCTCAACCGGTCGACAAAAGTACCTACGCCGCTCAGGCTTTTTCGCGAATTAGCTGCGTAGAAGTTCGGCAAAATGACTTTTATGTCGAACCGGATTACGCCCTGAATTTCTATGATTTCGTACCGTTTCAGTCGATTGGCGGGGCAGTCGGGGTGCTTGATCGAGTCAGCCCAGGGCTCAGTATCGGAGCTGCCGGTGGAGTCGAACTTTCAAAAACGATTCTCGACAGCATTGGCCTTGAGCGTGTTTCTAATTATAGAGTTTATCCAAAAGTTGCATTACTCACGAACTTTTATTTTTAATCAAAGACGATGATACAAATGAAAAATACTCACCGACGAAATTTACAACTTCCAATTTTAATTGCGACTGGTTTAATCCTCTCGGGCTGTGCGATTCGCAAGGATTTAAGCTCGCGCGCACCGGTACCCGTAATTGGGCAAAGCAATTCGCAAGCTAAACCCGGCGATTGCAACTACCAAGCGGTACCCGGCTGCAAAGTTTATTGCGCGCAAAACGCAAAGGGGCAATACCCGGTCACCAATATACTTGGGGATACGGGTACGAATTCCGATGGATCTTCGTGGGCTGAAGGCGGCGGTTGCATTCTTCGTCCGATTCGTGAAGTCTGGGCGGCATTAAATAGTTACGCTGCGATGAAAGTTATTGCTGCAAAAAGCTACAGCGTCGATCATCCGCGCCTTTCGCTCGGGCCGACCATTACCAATTTTTATGAAATTACCAACCATTATTCGGAACTCGGCGGCTTAATAAACTTCCACGAAACAATGCGCTGGTTTCACGGTCTATTTAGCGGCACTTTCGAAAACCCGAATGCGGTCGAAATTGTTTTTGAACGCACAAATGGCGGAGCGCAGGTTTCGATCTGGAACGGCTATATTACACTTGCAAAAATAAATGATTCGACGACTTCTTTATTCATTCACACGAACATGAGAACGCTCGAGTCTGAAGACGATATTTTGCACGCCGAAGCCTATGGAGTCGAAATGCTGTCAAAAGCAAGGACGCTGCCGCCCGATTGGGATAATCTAAATAATCACAAGTAAAATTTTTGTCGTCGAACGCGTTCAAGCGGCGCAAAAATTCGCGGCCGGTTACCCAAGCCGCACAAGTGAATCTTGCAAGGTTTTGATCTTGTTTGAAGGCTCATCAAGTTGAGTCGGCCCCGTTTCAACGGCTTATCACGGAGCGGTT
>JAJYHS010000214.1 GCA_021784635.1 bacterium | reverse complement strand
TCATCTTTCGCCAGTAAATGGCGGGCTTTCTGTGAGTCAAGAGTTTAAATTTTATGTTTTGCCCGAAGAGAGAGCGAAATTTATTAAAGTCACCGCTGAGGTACTGGCAAATGTAAAAGACAAAGGTGTTCCGGCGGTCAAAATTAAATTTAGCTATCCTGACCGGTCGAGATATAATCACAATTTGGATCCCGATTCGACTCCGTCCGGCATGGACCCGATCCACTTTATAGCTTACCTATCTTACAAAGGCGAAGCTCTCGGCACAGACTCACCGGCGCAAAATGCCAAAACAGTGATTGCGTCAAAAGCGTCAGCCATAAAAGGCCTTACTTTCAACGCCGCTCAAGTCAGAAAATTATTTGGCAACATCCCGGCCGGTGTAGCCAATCAGGTATACGGCCCGTAAAAATGTTAAACCAAAGCCCAGCAATGATGCGGTCGGCTTTGAACACGGACCAATTCGTGGTGAAATTGTAATATTACAACCCGCCGCACGTTCGTTGGAGTCAATATGAGCATTTCAGTCGGTCAGCTTTTTTTTGTTGGAATTCAAGGCCCGGCATTATCGCCAGCCGAAGCTGACTTTCTCGTGAAAAACGACATTGGCGGGGTCGTTCTTTTCACCCGAAATCTGACCTCGCCTCAAGAATTACATAAACTCTGTGGCGATATTCAAAATTTACGCTCTAAAACAGTTTCAAAAGCACCATTTTTTATCGCAATTGATATGGAGGGCGGTCGCGTTCATCGCCTCAAACCCCCGTTTACGCAGTGGCCGTCTCTGGCCAAAGTTTCAAATCTTGACTCCACTTCAATGGCTTTTAAATTTGCCAATATGATGGCCGAGGAGTTGCGTGCCGTCGGCATCAATTTGGACTTCGCCCCTTGCGTGGACGTTCTCACCAATCCTGATAACAAATTAATCGGCGATCGCTCGCTCGGATCAGATCCTGAACAAGTGGCAAAAATGGCTTCAGCTCTTGTGCGTGGATACATCAAGGGTGGCGTCATTGCTTGCGCCAAACATTTTCCAGGTCACGGCAACACAATAGTCGACAGCCATGAAGAATTGCCTGTCGATACAGTAGGTCCGCATACTCTTGAGTCGCGCGAACTGGTCCCATTTAAAAAAGTTTTTCGCTCTCGAATCGACATGGTTATGACCGCGCATATTAAATACGAAAAAATTGCCCCTGAAAATCCGGCTACACTTTCGCCGATAATTTTACAAAAAATTCTACGCGAAGGTTTGCGCTACCGCGGTCTTGTCATTTCAGACGACCTCGATATGAAAGCTCTGGCCAAATATCACTCACGCGAAGAAATAGCGGTTCAAGCTCTAAAGGCAGGATGCGATATGCTTCTTTATTGTAACGACCCCTCCAGTCCGCCGATTGCACTTGAATCCGTGCGTAAAGCGCTCGCCGACGGGCGGCTGTCTGAGCCTCTACTTACCGAATCACTTCATCGCGTGGCTGCCCTCAAAAAAGAATCGCTCGCAAGTTGTCTGCCCCTGCCAATGAGCGACGCCTCAAAGGTGATCGGTCACCCCGAGCACTTAAGAGTTGCAAAGGCCATTAACGATGGGGTCATCCCTGAGGATTTACGAAATACTTAAATATGAGCGCAAAATCGTCACACTGATTATCGAATTTTCATATGTGACCATCGCACACATTTGTCACAACTAATTAGGCCCTCGATCGCTGATCATCTCGTTGGCTTTAAAATTGCCTTGTTTTTGGTGTTTAGAACGACACCCCGGAGGACTTTGTGAATAGTCGTGAATCAAACTGGCGCACAAACTTGAGCTTTATTAGCTCACTTTTTTTACATGCTGGAGCAATCGCAATGATCGCGCTTGGCCCAACCTATCTTTCAACCCACGGGATGTATTTAGGAGCAAAAAACTCAAAAAGCGATTTTCAAACCGTGGCAATGACGATTGAAGATACAAACCCCGCGACACCGATTGTTGTCGCCCGCCGAGCTGCACCTAAAGCCGCGACCATTATGATGGCAAAACCTTTAATGGCGAAGTCGAAAGCGAAGCCTATTTCGGCAGTAAAACATGTTGCGCGAAAAGTTCTGGCAAAGAAAACGCCAGCTTTTGTTGCCGCGAAAAAGCCAATGAAAAAACCAGCACAAAAAATCGCGCCAAAACCTGTTGCCGTAATAGCTCAAAAACCGGTTGTTAAAAAGCCTGCTGCTGCGCCGGCACCTCTTGGTTCACCCACATCAACTATAAAAGTGACCCAAAATTATCTCGGCCTTCGTCAACTGCCCGGCAACAAACCGCCGGCATATACAGAACAAATGCGACTCGATCATATGCAGGGCAGCGGTCAGCTTGTCTATTTTGTAAACAAAAACGGTACGGTTAGCGATATCCGGTTAACTAAGTCAACGGGTTACCCGGAACTTGACCAAGCGGCCATACAAGCATTTTCAAAATATCGCTTTTACCCCGGGCAAGAAGGATATACCGTTCACAACTTTGAATTTGTGCTTCAAGGTCCAGCCGTCACCGTTGGCGGCGGCCTTCGCACGACAATGAATGGAAATTAATCGCCAAACAATTCGGCCGGTGATCTTGTTGAACCGCGTTTTGCAATACGGCGTTTACGGGCAAGACCCTTACGCGCTTGTTTGCGACGACGAATGCGATCGGTAACTCGAGTTTTTGATGCCATATTAAGACTCCTTACAAGAAGCGGGTTACCAAAATGGCAAGCGCAAGTCAACGCCCTGCATATAGCCGCCACCTGAGGCGACATCTTTTTGAAAATAGTAGTCCGCTTTTAATCGAGGACCGTTAAATGTAAAGCCAGCTGTCCAATATGTTTGATTCAAATATACATTGCGGTCGTAACCGATACGCGCCCATAACAAAGGTTCAACCTTAGATTCAAATCCAAACTGATATTCATTGAAATGTTTTGGGTTGTCCTCTTGATATTCGAGTATGTCCGTACGCAGCCGAAAATCATCGGAAAATAAATAAGTCGCTCCGATTGCAAGCTCATTGCGCTCTTGAATCTCAGCCGGCACATTTTTTAAATGACCAAAATCGTTGTAAGAAACAAATGCAAGACCCAAATACGGTAAGGGGTTGTACAATACTCCAAGGTGACCGTTCCACTGGATGTAGTCGTTACCATTACTCAAAACACTCCGCAGATAGGTGACCGCGGCTCCCAAAGAAATGTGCGTTGTAATAAATTGCCCCATAGAGAGCTGATGATAATCTTCTCGCACCGATGGTAAATTTTGAAAAGTGCGATAGCGGTGCACGTAAAGGTAGCCTCCAGCAAACAAGAGCCCTGGACAATTGTCGGTAACTGTTAATCCATAATATTGGTCCTTTTCGCCCGGTAATTCCGAACCGCTGGCGTAAAAAAATTCACCGACGGCGGGTGAAGCATCGACAACCGTCGCCGGATTGAGGATGAATTGTTCACCATCTTCAGTCGAAGCGCGGCCGGCCCGT
>JAJYHS010000068.1 GCA_021784635.1 bacterium | reverse complement strand
GAATCGGGTAAATCGTGCGAATTTCGAACGGCCGTTGCCTTTGTACGCTTGTACAGTTAGGGTCTGGGCATCAGTAAACGCTTGCAATAAGGGGTAAGGAAATTGCGAACGTTAGGTGCCTGGCGCTCAGTTTTACCGTTAGTCGCACTGCTAATTTTAGGTGGCCCACGGTTATGGGCTCGGCCGTCTACATGTGCGCAAATCCTTAGATCTCATTATACTGCGGCCCCTCTTCGCGATGCGCCGTCGGGACAACTTGTTTACAAAGAAATCAAACATGCTATGCGCGATAACCCGACAACTTTTCGGGAATTAAACCAGTATTTTGAGGGTAAAAATCCGACAGTTCGCGACGTGCTTAAATTCATACAAACGGACCGGGCACGTCTTATTTTCATTTTATCGAAACTCCAAAGTAAAGTTCAACCAGACGACCCGGTTCACTGGCTTCTTGCCAATGTGCTTAGAAATATAACAAGCAATGAATCGCTCGACACTACTGATGATCAGCGTCTTCGCGAGTTTGACGAAAAATATGGTGACCAGCTCTGGTGGAATTGGACGGATAGCCTTTTCAATCATAAAGTCGGCCATAAAGACGGTGCCGTGACCGAAGCAGAGAAAGAGGCGATAGCCGCGAAAAAAGACGAGTATTTTATCTGCAAATACTATCAAAAAAACTACAGTTTCATTTCAGAAATTCTGACCGCGCTTGAAGTTAAGGGATTGGTTGCCGCCGATGAACATATTGATGAAATGATCCCAGAGCCCCTTCTTGAGCAGTTCAAAAAGCGGTTAGTCACAACTGGGCATTCCGATCTTGTTCATCTTATGTACCTTGAGATTGATGCCGTGTCCGTGGATCAAAAAAGAGGCGAAATGACGTGGTTCGAGGTCAAACACGCGAACACAAGACTTGAGCGCGAGACCCGTTACTGGAACGAAAAACTCGAACGGCGAACTGAAAACCTAAAAAAATTAATCAAACTAATCAGCGAAGATTCGCAGTTACGCGCGGTATTTCCGTATCGAATTAAAATTCGATTCGTTATTCGTGGCGGCGGCATTGCCAAGCATATGGCCGAGCACTTCCGGCACGAACTGGGCGTTGTCGTCGAGGATCAGGGCGTCGAGGCGTTTAATCGTCAATTCGGCGTTTTGACAAATGATGGTTCATCGCTTGCGACGCGTCCGCGCGCAAAACTTGCCTCAGGTAACCGAGTTCCGTTAAAAATGGCGCGATGAGCGCCATCGAATCTGCTTCTATAAGAATATTTATCGTTGTCCCACCGGGCTTTGAGCGGCTTGCAATGGCTGAGATCACCTATAAATTCCCTGAAATTGTAAAATATGGTGAATCACCGAGTGCTGTCGAAGTTGTGAATTTCTCTCGCGGTGGAATTTCGCTGGAAGTTCCCGAAGAATTTGTCCCTGAACTTCATTATCGTCTTAAGATTCCGACTTCGATTCGAGAGCGTCTTTACGAGTTTAAATGCCGAGATTTTCCGAAACTGTTTAACAAGATCCAGGCATTGCCTTGGCGAAATTATTTGGTTGGCGATGCATTTGAGCTATCGGTTTCGGCTGAAAAATCACGACTGGCTAACGAAAAACGAATTAGCCAAACAGTAAGCGATGGGATTCATCGGTATTTTGCGAAACAGCCGCCGAAGAAGGCCACTTCGCCGTTCACACATAAGATTTACGTGCGTTTTACAAACGACGTTTGCACCTTATCGCGTGATTTGTCGGGCCAGCCGCTATTTCAACGCGGCTACAAAGAAATGTCGGCGATTGCACCGTTGCGCGAAAATTTAGCGGCGGCATTAAATTTTGCCTTGTCACGAGCATGCGGGCCAGTTGAAGCGTTAATTGACCCTATGTGCGGTAGCGGTACGTTGTTATTTGAAGCTTGGCTATTCGGGCGACGATGGAACAGGCAAACTTCCGTTGAGGGCGACTATGCGTTTTTGCACGACGATCGATGGCAATCGCCGGACTTGCAACCGGAGCGTTCGCAACCAAAAGAGATGGGCTCAGCTTCGAAAGGCGCAAGCCAAACGGCGCTAAAATATTTCGGATTTGACCGAGACGAATCGGCTTTACAGGCGGCGCGATCCTCGGCCAAGCGACTTGGTTGCACCGAAGCATTTACTTTTTTAAAACATGATTTGTTTTCAGAGGTCAGTTCCGAAAATGGGCGTTTGCCATTGAACGAGCCAAAAAAGCAAAACAAAAAGTTAAATGCGGCTGTGATTCTTAACCCACCGTACGGTGAGCGAATCAAATTGCCCATGTCGCCGCAGCGCTATTATCCACAATTGCTCGATCGTGTGGTGCAGAACGCGCCTAATGACGTGAACATAAAGGCGTTGGGGGTGGTCATCCCAAAGGCCCAAGCGCGTTTTGTAGCGAATTCCGTTGGTCCGCTAGAGCGCAGTGAAATTTTCAATTTTCAAAACGGCGGCCTAGACGTGCAATTTCATATTTTTCTTTCGCAAGTGGATAAGAAATGAAGCCCTATCAGCGCGCCTACATCGAAATTACAAATGTCTGCAATTTACAGTGCGATTTTTGTCCTGAAGTGGAGCGGCCGGCACGACGTATGTCGTTGCCGCTATTTGAGCGTGCTATACTCGAAGTTCAAAATCTTGTGGATGAGGTTACGTTTCATGTGATGGGGGAACCACTTGCGCATCCCGAATTTTCGAAATTTGTTGACGTGTGCGCGCAACAAGCGATGCCGATTCATTTAACAACTAATGGCACCCTCCTCGAGCACGCCGGTGCAGACGGCAAGCCGCGTGCTGAGGTACTACTTAATCCTATATTCCGACAGATTAATTTTTCTCTGCAAAGTTTTCCGTCGAATACAAGACGCAGTGCTGAAGATCGTGCGGCTCAATTCGAATCTTATTTGCAGCACATTTTTCAATTTACTCAACGCGCACTAATTGAACGCCCCGATCTTTATATCAATTTTCGTCTTTGGAATCTCGGAACTGACGAAGCTGATCGTGACGGTAATCGAAAATTTTTAGATCCGATTTGTCGCGAATTTGATTGTGATTTGCGTGGTGGGCCAGCCGAGGGAGTAGGTCGCGCCAACGTCGGTTTTCGTAAATCGTACCGAGTGAAGGGGCGGCTTTATGTGCATTTTGATTCTCGGTTTGAGTGGCCTAGCCTAGAGCGTGCTGTTCTACAGACAAAAGGTCATTGTCATGCGCTTCGCTCACATTTTGGAATTCTATCAGACGGCACCGTCGTACCGTGTTGCCTCGATAAAGAGGCAGGGATCGCGCTTGGCAGAATCAACGAAAATTGCTTGCCAGGTGAACTCGCGCGATTGTTGGCTAATGACCGAGCACGACGTTTACGCGAAGGTTTCGATCGTGGGGAATTATGCGAACCCCTCTGTCAGCGTTGCTCGTTTATTTCGCGGTTTAGTTAAACTCATCGGCGCAGTTTAGTTAAACCCGCCGTGTGTGCCGGTGAATTGGT
>JAJYHS010000170.1 GCA_021784635.1 bacterium | reverse complement strand
GAATTTAATACCGCGATTTAAGGCTTATCGTTTGGCGCGATTGAATAAAGGCGGCAGCGACCTTGTTTCTTCGATGGGGATAAGACTTTTGCAAATTCAATTATGCCTCGCTTACGCGTACACGGGCTTTGAGAAATTAAAAGGTCATACGTGGTGGGCGGGTTCGGCGATTTGGTATGTCATCGGGATGAAAAGTATTGTCCCTCACGATCTTGGTTTTATGAAGCACTATCCGGTTGCCATCGCCATTTTCACTATGGCCACGGTAGTTTTTGAGGTCTATTTTATTTTCGCCGTTTGGAGTCGTCGATTGCGTTACCCTTGGCTTATTGCCGGATTTTTATTTCATCTTGGTACAGCGGTGTTCATTGGCCTCTGGTATTTCTTTCTTGTGATGACAACTCCATATTTACTTTTTATACCGAATGTGAAGGCGCTCGTGCGCCGCGCTTTTGGTGGTACTCAAAAAGCCGCCGTAGTAGAATGAACACGAAATGAAGTATCTCAAATTTTTACCCAAGAATTTATTAAGCCGCGCGGTCGGCCGGATCATGGAATTGGAGCACCCTGAAGCGGTGGCGCAATGGGCGCGCGACACGTTTGCAAGATATTACAGAATAAATTTAGACGAAGCGGAAAAACCGTTGGGCGAGTACCCGAATATCGCGGCACTATTTACGCGCCGGTTGAAGCCCGGATTGCGACCAATCGGTGAAGGAGTGGTGCACCCTTGCGACGGCAAACTGACCGGAGTACAGGAAATCAAATCCGATTCGCTACTTCAAGCGAAAGGGCTTCAGTATTCGCTGGCCGAATTGATCGGGCGGTCCGATTCTGTCAACGCTTCAAAAAAGTATTTAGGCGGTTTGGCATTAACTTACTATCTTTGCCCGACCGACTATCACCGCGTTCATGCTCCAGTTGATGCGATTGTAGCAAAAGTGACGCATGTACCAGGCACGTTATGGCCGGTAAATGAAGCGAGCGTGCGATGGGTTCCGCAGTTGTTTGCGGTAAACGAGCGTTTAGTATTTCACTTGAGCACTCCTTTAGGAGTTGTCCTTTTAGTCATGGTCGGTGCGACTAACGTGGGGAAGATGACGGTAAGTTTCGACTCGTCGATCGCGACGAATTGCGGGCATATTTTGGCGAGAAATGACTGCGGCAAAATTCGCGATTTTATTTATCCGCGCGCTGAAATTGGGCGCACCGTTCATGTTGCCAAAGGCGAAGAACTCGGCGTTTTTCATATGGGCAGTACGGTCATCGTACTGTATCCGCCTGCGTTTTCATTTGCCGGCTTGCCAAACAAAGGGCCGGTTTGCATGGGCCAGTCCGTATAGTACCCCTTAAGTTTCATTTTTAAACAGTCGATGAACCTGCTGAGAGACATTGAAAGGCGGGGTCATGAAAAAGATTTTGTTCAGCGTATCGGTGGGATTGGTTGCACTCTTCTTTCTAACGGGTTGTGGTGGAAGTCTACAGACCCTCGCGGAGCAAATTCTTTATCCCTATCAACAAGTAAATAGCCAGTTTAAAGTTCCAAGTACTCCACCAAAGGGATTCACTGAAGTCACGTTTAATTTCAATGATCAAAGCGGAAAACCCGTACATATCGACGCCTGGGCTTACCAGCAACCCGGGGGCTCAAACCGGACGATCGTTTACTGTCACGGCAACGGCGAAAACTTGCAAGCGTTGTGGGTTTCGAACTTTCTAACCGTTATGGAAGAATTTGGCGCAAACTTCATCGTGATCGACTATCCGTCGTACGGTTTAAGCACGGGCGCACCCAACCAATATACTTTAGTTACAGCAGCTGATAAAGCCATCGAGTGGGCAAAACAAACCTATCCGAATAACGAAATTATAGTTTGGGGACGTTCTCTTGGCACAGGTGTGGCGACGCTTGCGACCGGACAAGAACAAAATTTAGTTTCAAAACTTGCGCTTACAAGCGCGTGGACAAATTTCTTGGCTGTTGCAGAAAGCGTCACAAGCCTGGCGTCCGATTTGCCCGCGTCTTGGGTAAACAACAACAATTACAACTCAGCGGCGGTTGCGCCGACGATTCACATCCCGGTCATGATGCAGCACGGGACAGCCGACAACACCATCCCGATTAAATTTGGTTTAGAACTTAAAGCTGATTTTACGGCGTCGCCGTCGGTCACGTTTTACAAAGTGCCAGGCCGCGGTCACAACAACATTTTTGGTGCGCCGGCGGTCTGGCAAGAGTTGAATCAATTCTTCAGAAACTAATTTGAATAGTTAACGGCATGACGTTTCTTCATTAAATTGAACATCCACTTGAGCGTTTTGCCGTCTTTTTCAAATCGCTTCAACATCTTGGGGCTGCCTTTGACTTCGTAGACGCCCGGTGTGCCAGGTTTATCCACGTTATCAGCCATCAAGTGATTGCGCTCCAAATAATTGATGACGGACCGGACGGTCACGAGCTCGTAAATGTCTTCGCCGCGAAAGACCTGGTCAAAACAATCGATTAAATTCGATGCGTCCCAGAGATAATGCCTTTGACCTCCCCACGGCAAAAATGGACCACGCCGTAGAGTACAAGCCATTGAATCGATAAAACCTGTGGCTCGTGCGATCGTGGGGCGATAATTTGTCTTCCATAGAACTTCTTGCGAGGGGACACGATTAACGATCGGTGGCCCGTCAGCTGGTAATTCAGCGGCGGCAATGAGCTCAAGCGGCCATTGATCGGAGTTTTGATCGCTGACTTGCCAAGGCAAGTAGAACGGATCGGGTTTCTTCAAATTTTCTGGGCGGCGAAATCGAAACGGTACGGCCGCAACGTTGTATTTCGGCTCGTGAATCGCATCGAAGGCGACCTTTTCATTTTCAAATATTTTAATGAATCGCGCTTGAATTTTCGGCGACGGCACGATGATCAATGCCGAGTCGTCATGAGGATTTAAGACTTTCGTATCCCAAAAAAAATGTGGAAATTTCTGCGTAAAAATATTGGAACTTCCGTAACGCTTACTTTTTCGGCTGCAGTGAGCAAGCAGATGCGAAATGTAGACCCAGTGATTTTTAGGAGGGTTTTTACCTGGATATGCGTGATCGGTTCTCAGAAGAATCCCCATGTGGGAATATCTCAAGTGACCTTTCTCAAACAGTGACGAGGGGAGTGACGCAGGCTCATTGTTTGCCATTTGGTGCTCTTGATAATTTTGTAAGGCACCGTAGAGTTCATAAAGATACTGCCCGAGAGGAATGTTCGGATCGTCTTTATAAATCTGCAAACCATCCATGTTTTCACCGCGTCGAGCGACAAAAACCATATGGATCTTTTCGCCTTTGGCGTTCATTTTCTTTTCAATTTCTAAGACTTTATTACGAACCAGATTGGCCATGTAATGCGAGGCGAGATCTTTTGCGTAAGTGACGTGCTCTTCGAAGCAGCCGCCCGCGTAGCTGAATGTTCCCAGGGTTGTTGTGACCAAAAATAACAGAATTTGGACCCGCAGAGATTTCATATCTAAACCCCTTTTG
>JAJYHS010000090.1 GCA_021784635.1 bacterium | reverse complement strand
CAGCGGAAAACCAATGCTGTTTGCCTATGGTATCGGTTGCCTTATTAACCATTGGCAGTATCAATTAAAAGAATTCTCCGGCGGTTATAAGACTGTTGTATTTGATTATCGCGGACATCACAAAAGTGAACTCCCAAAGGACCGCCAAACCATGTCCGTTGATTCGTTAGCGCGCGACGTTTTAGCGCTAACTCGACACCTCGATATCAAAACAGCAAGTTTTTGGGGACATTCTTTTGGTGCACAAGTTCTTTTGCGTGCCTATGACCTCGCCCCCCAGTATTTTCACGACCTCGTTTTTATTAATGGCTTTGCGTCGGATCCGATATCCGAGATGTTTGGAAACGGTATAGCAAGTCAAATTTTTCGTTACTTAAAGGCGGGTTTTGATCGAGCGCCCGAGACAATCACGTATCTTTGGGAAAAGGGTGTCTCCAACCCCTTTTCCATTCAACTTGCGGCTATGCTTGGCGGTTTTAATTTACAGCTTACGTCAATTAAGGATATTGAAATTTACCTGCGCGGCGTGAGCGCGCTTGATATGGCCGCCTATCTACGGTTGTTTCAGGATATGATGGATTACGACGGCCGCCCCGTGTTTGAGCGGATCAAAGCTCCAACGCTGATTATTAGTGGCAAAAAGGATTCAGTTACTCCGCAGAAATATCAAGAAGATATGCATTTGCGGATCAAAGGCAGCGAGTTTCAACTTGTCCCGTACGGGTCGCATTGCACCCAACTCGATATGCCGGATTTCGTCAACCTTCGCATTCGCAAATTTTTGGAGTCTTCCGGCTACTAAGAATTCGAAGCCTCGGCCGCCCCGGTTTTGAGAAAATCAAATTCAAGCTGTTCACCCTGCTTTTTATCCGACATCAATTTTTTGTCCTTTTTTGGCCCCACGTGTTGCGGCCGCTCAGAATTAAAATCGATAACGGGTGATTGACATGTCGCCGATATTAAATGGCGAAAAAATGCGATTTGGGCGTTTTGTGGCGCGTCTTTGTTGAACCCGAGATCTTTAAGTATGTCACCGACTGATTTCATACGTTCTTTAAAGACACCTGCAAGAGCTTGATCGGTGAACCTAATGCTATGCGCAGATTAAAATCATTCGCTGTGGAAAACTTTGTTGGCCCTGTTTATACCTTATCTCTGTGCTTGGGTTCGCTTACTGCGGCACACAAATAATCGCGATTCATTTGTGCAATGACATCAAGACTTATTTCTTTTGGACATACCGCAGAACACGCACCGGTATTTGAACACGCACCAAAGCCTTCCGCATCCATCTGCGCAACCATCGCCAGCGCCCGGCGATCGCGCTCAGGTTGCCCTTGAGGGAGTCTCGCTAAATGCGCGATTTTCGCGCCCACAAACAAGCTCGCTGACGCATTTTTACAAACGGCTACACAAGCACCACACCCGATACACGTGGCCGCTTCAAATGCGGCATCCGCGTTGGCCTTTGAAATTGGCAGCGCGTTAGCGTCTTGGGCACTTCCGGTTTTCGTAGATATAAATCCGCCAGCCTCTTGAATGCGATCAAAAGCGCCGCGATCAACCACAAGGTCACGCACAATTGGAAATGCCCGAGCAAGAAACGGCTCAACGTAGATAACATCGCCATTTTTAAAATGTCGCATATGGAGTTGGCATGTCGTTGTGCCCATTCGCGGACCGTGAGGGTTCCCATTAATCACAAGCGAGCAAGCCCCGCAGATTCCCTCACGACAATCGTGGTCAAACTGCACGGGGTCTTTGCCTTGCCGGATAAGATCGTTATTCATCACATCGAGCATCTCTAAAAATGACATGTCAGGAGAAATGTTTTTAGCCTCATAGTCCATGAAGTAACCCGGCTCGTTGGGACCATTTTGCCGCCACACCTTTAGCCGCAAGTTCATATTTTCTTTTTTGTGCTCAGACATGTTCGCAATCCTTTTTGCAGGTTATTTGTAACTTCGTGTTGCAAGGTGGACATGCTCAAAATCAAGCGGCTCCTTTTCAAGTTGCCAACTCAATTTGTCGCCAGGTCCATGTCCCCAAGCCGAAACAAAGCAAAAATGTTCATCGTCACGTCTGGCTTCATTTTCGGGCGTTTGATATTCTTCGCGAAAATGACCGCCGCAAGATTCCTCTCGCGTGAGCGCATCTAAGGCCATGAGCTCGCCGAGTTCCAAAAAGTCAGCGACGCGGCCGGCTTTTTCGAGATCTTCGTTTTTATAGGTTTTTTCGCCTGAGACGCGAACGTCTTGCCAGAATTCTTCACGCAACGCCTGAATTTCACTTATCGCTTCTTTTAGGCCTTTTGCATTTCTGGACATTCCGACTTTCTCCCACATAATTTTACCAAGATGGCGATGAAAATCATCAACTGTACGGGAGCCTTTATTGTGCAATAGTTTATCAATTCTTTTTGAAACTTCAGCGCGGCTTAATTGAAATGCCTCGTGATTCGCAGTCACGTTATCCAGTTTGTTTGAGGCAAGATAATGTCCGATCGTGTAAGGAATAATAAAATATCCATCGGCCAGCCCTTGCATGAGCGCCGATGCGCCTAGACGATTCGAGCCGTGATCGGAAAAATTTGCTTCGCCGAGCACATGAAGTCCCGGTACAGTACTCATCAAGTTATAGTCGACCCAGAGGCCCCCCATTGTGTAGTGAACAGCCGGGTAAATGCGCATCGGAACCTTGTAGGGATTTTCACCGGTGATTTTCTCGTACATCTCAAAGAGGTTGCCGTATTTTTCACTAATGTTTTCTTCTCCCACGCGCTTGATGGCATCGCGAAAATCAAGATAAACGGCAACACCCGTTTCGCCGACGCCGCGGCCCTCATCCACGCGAAACTTCGCTTGTCGTGAGGCCACATCTCGAGGAACAAGATTGCCAAAACTTGGGTAAATACGCTCCAAATAATAATCGCGCTCTTCTTCGGGGATGTCTTGCGGCGGTCGCTTGTCGCCTTTTTCTTTCGGCACCCAAACGCGCCCGTCGTTACGAAGGGATTCTGACATCAATGTGAGCTTGGATTGATGGTCTCCTGAAACGGGAATGCATGTCGGGTGAATTTGCGTAAAACAGGGATTAGCAAAAAGGGCGCCTTTTTTGTGACATCTCCAGCTTGCCGTCACATTTGAATTTTTCGCATTCGTAGATAAATAAAAAACATTCCCGTAGCCGCCGGTAGCAAGTACGACCGCATGGCCCGCGTGCGACTCAATTTCGCCAGTAATAAGGTTGCGGCACGTGATTCCGCGCGCCTGACCGTTAACTAAAACAAGGTCGAGCATCTCGCGCCGCGGGAAAAGTTGAACTTTTTTTGCCGCCACTTGCCGCATAAGCGCTGAGTAGGCGCCAAGCAATAGCTGCTGCCCAGTTTGTCCGCGTGCATAGAATGTTCGCGAAACTTGCGCGCCACCGAAGGAGCGGTTTTCCAGAAGCCCGCCATATTCACGGGCAAACGGCACCCCGAGGGCCACACAATGATCAATTATATGGTTTGAAATTTGCGCCAGCCG
>JAJYHS010000261.1 GCA_021784635.1 bacterium | reverse complement strand
AACACTAATGAGCGGCGTTTTATGTGCTATCTCACCGGAACGGCGCACTTTTAGCAATTTGTGCCGGGCGATCGGCTCAAAAAAACTGGCCACTTTTTTCTTCATTTCAGTCGGATTAAAATCTCCGACAACAATCAAATTCATATTTTGCGGCACATACCGGGCATTGTAATAATTTAAAATTGATTTTTTGGGGACACGTCGGATGTTCTCTTCATAGCCAATGACCGGCACGCGATAAGGGTGACGTTTATAAAGCGTGGAAAATAGCTGCCGGCTCGCCTGCTGATACGGGTTATCAAGGGCGCGCTTAATTTCTTCAATAACCACTTCGCGCTCGTTATTGATCTCTTGTTCGTCAAATCGCGGGTGACCAATCATTTCACTAATAACTTCCATCCCCGAGTCTACAAACTGACTTGAAATTGTGACGTAAAATACCGTTTGATCAAACGAAGTATAGGCATTAAGAACGCCGCCCGAACTTTCAATCGCCTGAGCCATTTCACCAACACCAAATTTTTCTGACCCTTTGAAAACCAAATGTTCGATAAAGTGGCTGATCCCTTCGATTCCCTTTTTTTCGTCCGCCGAGCCCGTTTTCACCCATAGCTGAACAGAAACAACGGGCGATTTTCGATTCTCGATTAAAACCACGTTGAGTCCGTTTTTGAGTTGATATTTTGTTGTCATAGATTAAACACCCTTTCTATGGGACCGCTTGGTTTTGGCATCTATATTCACATTCCCTACTGTTTGCAGAAATGTCTTTACTGCGACTTTGTCACGATTGATCTGCAGCGCAGAAGCTCAACCCCTCCACCTGATGAATACGTATCGTGTTTGCTCACAGAACTTGATCTTCGCGCCGAAGATATTCGGTCCGCTTTATCGAGTGAGCTGCCGCTGACTTCGATTTACTTCGGCGGGGGTACCCCAAGCTTGCTCGCAGCCAAAGATATTTTAGCGGTGCTCAATAAAATTGCAACGCTAGGATTCTCGCGCGCTCCTAACTGTGAGATCACAATCGAGATCAATCCCGGCACGATAGACGCTGAGAAGCTTGACCTTTATCTAGCTTCTGGAGTGAATCGTTTCAGCGTTGGGGCGCAAACCTTTCGCGATGATTTTTTGCGCGCCTGCGGCCGAGAACACACGTCGCAAATGACGCGAGAAACACTGCGCCTTCTTTCGGGGCGAAATCTCAACTTCTCGTTTGATTTACTCTTTGGCCTGCCCCATCAAAACCTAAATGATTTAAGCGACGATCTTTCAGAGCTTATCGCATTCTCCCCGCCGCACGTCAGCCTTTACAATTTAACTGTGCCGCAAAATCATCCCATGAATCGCGGTCGCGCCACGGATGAGGTGCAGTCACAGATGTTCGAAGTAATCGAAACAGAACTTCAAGCCGTGGGACTTCGCCGCTATGAAATCTCAAATTTTTCTAAAACCGGATTTGAATCGCGACACAATTGCCTTTACTGGCAAGGGCTGCCGTATTGGGGGGTTGGTATTGCCGCGCATTCTTTTTTGCCAGAAGTGGGACCGTTTGGCTCTCGCTTTTCTAACCCCTCATCGACAAAGGTTTGGATGAACCAAATATCCGGAGCTTCGCTCTTACAAGACGAAAGCCCTCTTCGCTTTTGGGAAAACTTACCAAAAGCTCAGGTTGAACGGTTATTTCTGCATGAGGCTTTGACCGATTTTTTTCACACACATTTGCGACAAACAAGGGGGTTTTCGTGGCAAGAATTCCGCACGACGCTTCAATCGTTTCAGGTCGAAAATACTTATATTCAAAAAATCATATGTCTAGCCCAGACTCGCGCCGACGAATTAAAACGTACCAAGCTTATTGTTGCAAATGATGGCCGGATTCGACTCACACCTACCGGGTACGTCTTGGCCAATGCCGTCTTTTTAAAGTTTACTTTTTTGCCGGATGAGCTTCGTTTCTAAGTGCTTGACAGCGCTTGTTTATCACTCATATTGAAACCGTATGACAAAACCGCCCCATGACAAAAAGCATTCTAGGCCTGGCGCTGAAACCACTGATGAATCGGCGCATGAGCAAAGTTCTGAAGCGCAAGATATCGAAATCGAATCTGTTGGTTTGCCTGACGAAGGCGCCGTTATGCCAGATAAAAAGCTCAAGGCTGCGCTTGACGAAGTCGCAAAATGGAAGAACGACTATCTGTATTTGCGCGCGGATTTTGATAATTACCGTAAAAGCGTCATTAAAGAGCGCGCCGATTTGATTAAGTACGGGTGTGAACGGCTTATCATCGAACTCCTTGGCTTTTTAGACACTGTTGATCGTGTTCTTCAAATGCAAATGACGCCTGAAAATGTAGAACAATTTAGGTCTGGTTTTGAAATGACAGCCAATGAGTTAAAAAACGTGTTACAGCAATTCGGGGTTAAAGAGCTTGAGGCTGCGGGCCAGGCGTTTAATCCTGCTGAACATGAGGCCGTCAGTAGTGAAGAGACCGACCTGGTGCCCCCAGGGCATATTTTTCGCGTATTTAAAAAGGCTTACAAGCTTCATGATCGCTTGATTCGGCCAGCACAAGTTGTGGTAGCCAAAGAGTTGACTCCAAAAGAAAGCTAAGGGCCTATGCCGAAACCTGATTTTTATTCGGTTCTTGGGGTTTCGCGAAACGCCACTCCCGAAGAAATCAAGAAAGCCTACCGTAAGCTGGCCATGCAGTACCATCCGGATAAGAATCCGGGCAACAAAGCCGCAGAAGATAAATTCAAAGAGGTCAGCGAAGCTTACGAGGTTCTACATAATCCTAAAAATCGTGAAGTTTACGATAATTTCGGCCATGCCGGGGGCCAAGGGCCCGGACAACCGGGTCAGCATGGATTTTATACCGGCCCGAATTTTGAGGACTTCGATTTTGAACCATTCCGTCAGACTTATACCACACAGTCGGCTTACGATTTATTTAACGATATTTTTGGCGACGTATTTACTCATCGCGCCCGACGGGGCCCGGTCCGCACCCGCGGGGCGGATCTCCGCTACAATTTAACAATCTCGTATGAAGATGCCGCTCGCGGAGCTGAAAAGCAGATTCGATTTATGCGCGATCGAAATGGTCGCGAAGACACGGCTACACTTATTGTAAGTGTGCCCCCAGGAGTGAATAATGGGCAACGTCTCAAACTGAAAGGCGAAGGCGACTCGGGTCGCGGCGGCGGAGAAAATGGAGATCTGTACGTCATCGTGTCGCTGCATGAACACCCGCTGTTTAAAAGACAAGGCAACAATGTGTTAATGGATTTACCGTTGTCCTTTGTTGACGCTATCGGCGGCACGGAAGTTGAGGTGCCGACATTGACGGGGCGAGCTACTGTTAAAGTTCCCCCAAGTACGCATCCGGGCCAAGTTTTTCGCCTGCGCGGCAAAGGTTTTAAGGAATTGAACAGCACGCGAGTGGGCGATATGCTTCTCAGAGTGGTCGTCGATATACCCGCGAGTCTTACCGCTGAGCAAATGGAGTCGCTTCGTCGCATAATGGGCGGGGGAGAGTCCACGCCGCTA
>JAJYHS010000042.1 GCA_021784635.1 bacterium | reverse complement strand
AGTTTGTAATCGTAGGGATGAGACGACTTTGGATCGCGATGATCGGAGTTGGTGTTTCAGTCACCCTCATTTCATGCGCTAGCCTACATAAAAAAAATGTCATGAAAATCAAGCCATCGGTGGCGGAGAGCGTGGCCGCAAAATTGGCGGCGCAGAAACGGTGGACAAAAGCCATGCGCGGCATGGCCATGACTTTGCAAAAGCTCGTACCTTATTTGTATAGCCGGTCCGAATTTGGCAATCCTCGAAATAAGCGCAATCTTCAAAAACTCATTCATTCTTTTGCTAAAGGAGTCAAAGCGGTCCCGCAACACGCCGGCGAAAAACTTTTGGGGCGCGACCCCATTGTCCGGTACGCCGTGGGGCAACTCAAAACAAATACGCATGCCGCTGAAAAGGCATTTGGCGAGGGCCATATAGAATTTGCGCGAACGGTTCTTCGCGAAAATACGGGCCTTTGCTTCAGTTGTCACACGGCTTCGAAATATGGTCCACAAGACAATTTCAGTCACATGATTCTGCCCGCACAGTTTTCTATTTCTCCTGTGGAGCGAGCGGATTTCTACGTTGCCACACGACAGTTTGATCGTGCGACTGTTCTTTTAGAAAATGAGTTGAAAACAAGTAACCAATGGATCGCCGACCCTCATGAACAACTCCATGCGCTCCGCAGATATTTGGCGCTTGAAATTCGTGTTAAAAATAAACCGGGTCGCGCGGCACGTTTTTTAGAGACTCTTTTACGTGAGCGGAATTTACCGTATTTTATTGCGTCCGATGCAAAGGTTTGGGTCAAAAGTCTGCGTAAATGGCAACGCGAACCGTTTCTCGATCAACGAAAATTGATTCGCGAAAAGGTTTTGTTTTTGCGGGCGCGCAAAATGGTCCGAAAAGGGCGTGAATTGCAGGCAAGCGACACTTACCAAGGTGGATTCGTCGATTTTTTGCGGGCATCGGCGTTACTTCACGAATGCCTGCGGGCGAAACTCAACGCCGTACAAAAAGCGCGGATATACCGTATGCTTGGGCAAAGTTATGAAATCATCGCTGAAAACGGAACATGGAATTTGCCTGAATTTTATTACGAGGCATGTGTACGAATTGTTCCCAAAACTGCGCTGGCAAAAATGTGTTATCATGATTTTGAACGCACGGTCATTTTAGGTTACTCGGGGAGTGGTGGAATATTTGTGCCCGCCGAACTTCAACAACGCCTGATGAAATTGCGCCGACTGTCAGGTTTTTAAAGTCGCAGACGGATTGGTGCAATTTAGCAAAGCGGTGAGTCGATGACGATAAACTGGAGACGAAATGGGTAGTTCAACGATTATAAAACATACTCCCGAGGGGCTCGCGAATCTTCAATCGCAAGCTGAGGCAAAAAGCGTAGCGGACGTTCCAGTTCACACTTTTATGAGTAAAAACTTATTGTCGATTCCTGAAGGGACTAAAATTTACTCAGCCATATACATGATGGCGGCTCACAAAGTGGGGTGCGCGCCGGTCGTGAATAAGCAACAGAAAATAGTGGGGGTGATCAGCGAACATGATTTGCTTTTGCAGACTGCCGTGCGCGATGTCGTCTCTTCGATTGAATTCGTTAAGCCGGCAATAACCGTGGACCTGAATTCAACTTTGCGTGAGGCCCTAGTGCTGCTTTATAAACATAAATTTCGACGAATTCCCGTCGTTGAATCGCGTGGCTTTATTGCCGGGTCGGTCACGCGTATGGATATACTTTGTAAATTGATCGGCAAAGAGCCGACTTGAGTTTCAAAAAGGTGGTACAAAAATGCGCCGCAAGTTTTTTATTTTATTTTGGTTTCTATTTGCCAGCGAAGCGGCATTTTATTTTTTTTGGCCCGCGGGGCTCTGGTCTCTTGTAGTTGTCGCCCCCGTAATGGTAATCGGCCTCAATGATTCTTTTCAAACTCATCACGCCATCCGGAGAAATTTTCCGATTATCGGCAACTTTCGATATTTGTTTGAAATGATCCGGCCTGAAATAAATCAATATTTCGTCGAATCCAATTCGGACGGTACGCCCTTCAGCCGTGAGGAGCGTTCGGTTGTTTATCAAAGATCGAAACACCAACTCGATACCTTGCCGTTTGGTACGCAGAAAAACGTTTATGAGACCGGATATGAGTGTGTCAATCATTCTATTTTAGCCACTCACGTTGATCCAAAAAGTTTACGTTTTACCATCGGCGGTCCGGATTGTTTGCATCCATACAATGCGAGCATTCTCAATATTTCGGCGATGAGTTTTGGCGCGCTTTCAAAAAACGCCGTTCGTGCTCTTAACGGCGGGGCTAAAGACGGTGGATTTGCGCATAACACGGGCGAGGGAGGATTGGCACAATATCATTTAGAAAACGGCGGCGACATTATTTGGCAAATCGGAACGGGGTATTTTTCGGCGCGCACTCATGACGGCCGGTTTTCTGAAGAAGAATTTGCAAAACGCGCGGTGATCGATCAAGTGAAAATGATTGAGCTCAAAATTTCTCAAGGAGCCAAACCCGGCCATGGCGGCATTTTGCCGGCTGCCAAGATCACGAAAGAAATTTCGCAAATTCGGGGAGTGCCCATGGATCGCGATGTGCTTTCGCCACCTTCGCATTCTGCGTTTAGCACTCCAATTGAAATGGTGCAGTTTATAAAACGACTGCGCGATTTATCAGGCGGTAAACCAGTCGGATTTAAATTATGCATCGGTAAACGGCGCGAATTTTTATCGATTTGTAAGGCCATGGAGAAAACCGGGATCACACCAGATTATATCGATGTCGACGGTGGTGAAGGGGGAACGGGTGCGGCACCACTCGAATTTTCAAATCACATGGGGACGCCCGAAATCGAGGCGTTGATTTTTGTGCACAATGCGCTTGTTGGCTTTGGTTTGCGCGATCGCATTCGCTTATTGACCTCAGGTAAAGTGACTACTGCTTTTGGAATTATTAAACGAATTGCGCTCGGTGCTGACGGGATTTATGCCGCCCGCGCGTTTATGCTCTCACTCGGCTGCATTCAGGCTTTGCGCTGTAATTCAAATCATTGCCCGACAGGGGTGGCGACTCAAGACCCGCGTCTTGTCAGTGGACTTGTGGTGACGGATAAACGAAAAAGGGTGGCGGCCTATCATACTGAAACTGTGCGCGCAGTGGCTGAAATGCTCGGAGCTATGGGGCTTCAAAACCAGACCGAACTGCGGCCCTGGCATGTGGTTCGTCGAACGGGGCCGCACGAAATTCGCCATTATGGCGAGATTTTTGAGTACTTAGAGCCAGGTGCACTCTTGCGTTCACCCGCGCCGACCGGTTTTGCGCGGGCGATCGAGACGGCCCGGGTTGATAGCTTTCGTTCTTAGCTAGCTCGCGGAACTTTGCGTGGGTTTACCGTAATTTGAATCTCAACGCGACGATTTTGCGCGCGTCCCCAAGCTGTACGGTTGCTCGCAACCGGATCGGCTGGGCCCATTCCTAAAGCGCTAATGGTATTGGCCGGTACACCGCCAACCATGAGTCGATACTTTACTGCGCGGGCGCGATCA
>JAJYHS010000185.1 GCA_021784635.1 bacterium | reverse complement strand
CGGCCACCAAACCCAGCGTTGGAATCCAAAAATGAAACCATATGTATACGCCGACCGGGGCGGTATTCATATTATCGACTTACAAAAAACGGTTGTGCATGCTCGGCACGCAGCAGAGTTTATAAAAAAAGTGGCTGCGCGTGGCGGTCGCCTTATTTTTGTTGGCACCAAGAAACAAGCTGTTGAACCTATCCTCGAGGCCGCCAATAAATGTGGACAATTTCACGTAACAAAACGATGGCTCGGCGGGATGCTCACCAATTTCCAAACCATTCAAGCCAGCATCTTGCGTCTTCGAAAAATTGATCAAATGCGTGAAAAAGGGGAGCTTGACTACTTTTCTAAAAAAGAGCGCGCTCAAATTGAAAAAGAATATTTAAAGCTAAACGATTACTTAAGCGGTATTCGCGAGATGAAAGACATGCCTTCGGCCATGTTTGTCATCGACTTGAACAAAGAACATATTGCTGTCGCTGAAGCCAAACGCTTGGGCATTCCGGTCGTTGCTATCGCCGACACCAACACTGATCCTGAGTTTATTGATTATCCCATTCCGGGAAATGACGACGCCATTCGCTCCATCAAGCTTTTCTCAAACATGGTCGCCGATGCTTACATTGAAGGCGCAAAAATTTGGCAAGAAGAGCTCAAGAAAATGGCCGATACCCGCGCCAAAGAATCAAAAGAAGAACGGCCTGCGAAACACGAGCGCCCGGGTCGCAAGGGTGAGCCTCAAGCGGACGGCGGACCGGCCGTAATTAAAGTGGCCAAAGGCCGAAAACTTGTTGCAGCAGGGACGGCGGATGAAGTTGAAATTGAAATGGAACTCGCCTCGCGCGACTCCGAAGCCAGTGACTCTAGCCCTGACAGCGAAACCGCTGAGGTAAGCGACACTTCGTCAGAAGGAGAATCTAAATAAATGGCTATCACCGCAAATTTAGTGCGTGAACTACGCGAACGAACAAGTGCCGGAATGCTTGACTGCAAAAAAGCCCTAGAAGAAACCAACGGCGATTTTGACAAAGCCGTGGAGTGGCTTCGCACCAAAGGGATTGCAAAAGCTGAAAAAAAATCTGGGCGCGTTGCCGCCGAAGGACTTGTCCATTCGTACGTACATCCGGGCGGACGCATCGGTGTTTTACTTGAGGTGAACTCCGAGACGGATTTTGTTGCGCGCAATGAGCAATTCCAACATTTTGTTAACGACATCGCCATGCATGTTGCCGCCATGGCGCCGCGGTTTGTTTCAGCATCAGACATTCCGCAAGATGCCCGAGAAAATGAAAGACGTATTCTTTTAGCAAAGGCGCGCGAAGAGGGTAAGAAGCCCGAAATGCTTGAAAAAATTGTCGATGGCCAGATTAAAAAATGGGCTGCTGAAATTTGTTTGCTTGACCAAAAGTTTGTGAAAAATCCGGACCTCACGGTTGATCAATACTTAAAAGAGATGATTGCCAAAATCGGCGAAAATCTCGTGGTGCGCCGATTTACTCGTTATGAGCTTGGCGAAGGTATTGAAAAACGCGTCGACAACTTTGCCGAAGAAGTTGCAAAGGCGGTCCGAGGTTAAATTCTTGCGGTTCTTTGTACCGTGTTTGGAGCTTTGTCTTGGCAGCGGCGTATAAGCGTATACTTTTGAAGTTGAGCGGCGAAGCTCTGGCTGGCGACCAGGGGTCAGGAGTGAACACCCAAACTCTCGCCGAAATTGCTAACGGCATTAAAGCCACTTACGAATTAAAAACTGAAATCGGTATAGTAATCGGTGGTGGCAATATTTTTCGCGGTGTGGCCGCCTCTGCCAACGGTATGGATCGCGCAAGCTCCGACTATATGGGAATGCTTGCGACCTGTATCAATAGCCTTGCGCTTCAAGATGCACTAGAGAAAATTAAAATTCCAACGCGTGTACAGACCGCCATTGCCATGGCCGAAATTGCCGAGCCTTACATTCGCCGCCGCGCCATACGCCATCTTGAAAAAGGTCGTATCGTGATCTTCGCGGCCGGAACGGGCAATCCGTTTTTCACAACTGACACGGCCGCCGCACTCCGGGCTATGGAAATTAATGCCGACGTCATTTTAAAAGCCACAAAGGTAGATGGGATCTATGATAAGGACCCGGCGAAATATCCTGACGCCAAGAAATTTGAATCGCTCACCTATATCGATGTTCTTAATCGCGGCCTTCAGGTGATGGATTCAACGGCCATTAGCCTTTGCATGGATAATAAATTGCCAATCGTCACTTTTAGCCTGCGAGATCCCGCTAACATTGCGCGAGTAGTGATGGGTCAACACGTGGGTACAATTGTAAAATGATTTTTTAACTTCAAGGGGGCTCGCCGATGACAGAAGAGCTTAAAACTAAAGCTGAAAATTCAATGAAGCAAGCCGTTCAAGCGTTGACCAATGAGCTTAAAAAAGTTCGTACGGGGCGAGCCCAAGTGAACATGCTCGACTCAGTTCGAGTCAACTATTACGGACAACCTGCGCCTTTAAATCAAGTCGGCTCGGTTTCTTGCCCTGATGCGCGTTCTTTTTTAATCGCTCCATGGGAGACAAGTTTGCTTAAAGAAATTGAACAGGCCATCATCAAGAGTGACATCGGCATGGCACCACAAAACGACGGTAAAGTCATTCGTCTGCGACTCCCAGAGCTCACTGAAGAACGCCGCAAAGATTTAGTTAAAAGTATAAAAAAAATAGTTGAAGACGCGCGCGTTGCGATTCGCATGGCCCGGCGTGAAGCCAATGATGCTTTAAAAAGCGCCTTGAAAGATAAGGCGATTAGCGAAGACGAGAACAAGACGGCTACCGACGCAATTCAAAAAATTACCGATGAATACATAAAAAAGGTCGATCAAATCGGGGCCGAAAAAGAAAAAGAACTTTTAACGGTTTAAATGAAGTGACTTCTGAAAATCCAACCTACTTAAAAAGCTCCGCCAGCCACGTAGCCATCATAATGGATGGTAACGGCCGCTGGGCACAAGGCCGGGGCCGACCGCGAACTTACGGGCACATTCAAGGCGCGCGAGTGGCAAAGAAAATTATTACTGCCGCCGTCGAAATGGGCCTTGGCTATTTAACGCTTTTTACTTTCAGTGCGGAAAACTGGCAGCGCCCTAAAACCGAAGTTGATTTTCTCATGCGCCTTTTAGCTCATCAGATTCGACGCGAGCAAAAAACACTCATGAGTAATAATGTACGCTTTTTCGCCGTCGGCGAGCTTTCGCGCTTGCCGGCAGCTGCACGTACTGTGGTCCTTGAAACACAAAAGTTGACCGAGAAAAATTCGGGCCTTCAGCTCACTTTTGCACTTAGTTATGGCGGCCAGCAGGAAATTGCGAGGGCGGCGCAGAAGCTTGCCTTTGCCGCTCAAAGCGGAAAGATTAATCCTGAGTCGATTACTGCCGAAGTGTTTTCGTCATTTTTGGATACGGGTACCTTACCAGCGCCAGATCTTATTATTAGAACCAGCGGCGAAAAACGAATTTCAAACTTCATGCTTTGGGCGTGCGCTTACTCGGAAATGTTATTTGTAGACAAACATTGGCCGGACTTT
>JAJYHS010000158.1 GCA_021784635.1 bacterium | reverse complement strand
TGCAGTTGAGTTGGCTCGAAGATCCGAGTAATGAGAATTTGGAATATCGACGAAACTGGTTGCGGCACGTGTGGTTACCGCTCCTGCGAAAGGCGTGGCCATCTGCAGATCAAACTTTGGCGCGTTCTCTTGAAACGATCGTCACCGAATGGTCACAGGTTGGTTCTAGACGTCGAAAACTTTCAAGAGATATAGTGCAAAATAAGGTAATGTCTCGACCAAAGTATCTCGCGCTCAGTCGTGAAGAGAAATCCGCTTGTCTTGCCGATTATCTGGTTGCAGTGGGTATACACGATTTTACGCAGGGGCAAATATATGAGATTTCTCGGTATCTTGACAGTTCCCGAAAGCGATTCAAATTTAAAGCGGTACGACGTGAATGGATGGTCACTCCGAGCGAAATTCGTGTTAAACTACAAACAAGAGGCTTTTAATGCGTAATTCACAAAAAACCATGGCTCTTTGGGCGATCTTTTTGGTGCTTGGAGTGTTGTTTTTTCAGATGTACCAAGCCCAAAAGCACTTAACGATCCAAAATTTCAATTATCCGAAATTCGTTGCGGCTTTAAAGGCCGGCGAAGTCAAAGATGTCACATTTCGAGACGGTGAAATTTTAGGCGACGTCAAAGCTCAATACAAAGATAAATTCGGTGGCGCTACCAAATTTCAGATTGTCGGCAATACAGGCAGTGACGGTTACAAACTCGTTGTGGCAAATGGCCTTGTGCCGAATTACGAGCGCAACGACAACTCATTCATGACTTCGTTATTTCTGAATTGGCTCCCACTTATTTTGATTATCGTCATGTTTCTGTTTTTGTTTCGGCAGATTCAAGTTGGTGGCGGCAAAGCCATGAGTTTTGGCAAATCGCGAGCCCGGCTTCTGACTGAAAATAAGAATCGAGTCACGTTTCGAGATGTGGCTGGGGTTGAAGAGGCAAAACAAGAATTGGTTGAAATTGTCCAGTTCTTGAAGGACCCCAAAAAGTTTACGCGCCTGGGTGGGCGTATTCCTAAAGGAGTTTTGTTGGTTGGCCCTCCTGGGACAGGCAAAACTTTACTGGCTCGAGCCGTAGCGGGTGAGGCCAACGTTCCATTTTTTACTATTTCGGGCTCTGACTTTGTCGAGATGTTTGTCGGCGTAGGCGCGAGCCGCGTCCGTGATCTTTTTGATCAAGGTAAGAAAAATGCGCCCTGCCTTATTTTCATCGATGAGATCGATGCGGTAGGTCGGCATCGTGGAGCCGGTATGGGCGGCGGACACGACGAACGCGAACAGACACTGAATCAGTTGCTTGTTGAGATGGACGGTTTTGAAAGCAATGATGGCGTAATTTTAATTGCGGCCACAAACCGGCCCGACGTGCTTGATCCGGCGCTGTTACGACCGGGCCGGTTCGACCGTCGAGTTGTTGTCAATCGTCCCGACCTGAACGGTCGCGAACAAATTCTTCAAGTGCACACTAGAAAAACGCCGCTCGCTTCGAATGTCGACGTATCAAAAATTGCTCGCGGCACGCCCGGTTTTAGCGGAGCCGATATTGAAAACCTAGTTAATGAAGCGGCACTCATCGCAGCGCGATCAGATAAAAATCGTGTTGAAATGTCTGATTTTGAACACGCAAAAGATAAGATCTTGATGGGTAGCGAACGCAAATCTATGATCGTGAGCGATAGTGACCGGCGCATCACCGCCTATCACGAAGCCGGCCATACGCTTGTGGGCAAAATTTTACCGGGACTAGATCCGGTACATAAGGTTTCGATTATTCCACGGGGCATGGCGCTTGGAATTACCCAAACGCTCCCCAAAGAAGATTTGTTGCATCTCACTCGCAGCAAAGCTGAAAACACAATTGCAATGTTGTTTGGCGGTCGAGCGGCAGAAGAACTGATTTTTAAAGATTTCACGACGGGTGCCGGTAATGACATCGAACGCGCAACATCCATGGCTCGCAGTATGGTTTGCGAATGGGGAATGAGCGATAAAATCGGCCCACTAACACTTGAAAAACGCGAAGGCCCTGTTTTTCTGGGGATGCAGTCGACCCATCAGCGCGAGTATTCTGATCAGAAAGCTCAAGAAATCGACGCCGAAGTGAAACGAATTGTCGACGAAGCTCATCAAAAAGCGCTCCAAGTTTTGAAAGATAATATGCAAGCGCTTCACAATCTTGCAAAATCACTTCTTGAACACGAGACGATCGACGGCGAAGAAGTCGACATGATTATCTCAGGTGCATCGATTGAAGATATCGCCCGTCGGCGAGCTGAGACTAAATCAAAACTCGAAGAAGAGCAGCGAATTGCTAAAGAAGAAGAAGAAAAGAAAAAGAATTTGGCGGCTGCAACAGGTTCGGGGTCTCGTGATCCGTTGGGGAATCCAGGTCCGGTTACCGCGTAGTGGTGGCGCCGTACAAGATTGACACGGCAAGGGCGTTATTGTGGGCTTTTGGACGGACGTCGAAAAACTACAATTTTTGATTAAGCAAGTGGGTTGGCGCGACATCGTCGATTTACTATTGGTCTGGTTTGTCATTTATCGTGCACTTCTACTTACAAAAAGTTCGGGCGCCGTCCAAATCTTGTCGGGTATGGGTGTACTCGCAATTGCGTATTTTATCAGCCATTGGCAAGGCTTTATTACCTTCAACTGGATTCTCGATCTTTTCTTTTCTAACCTGTTTTTGATTGTTGTAATTTTATTTCAGGGTGAAATTCGCCGGGCTTTGGCCCATATCGGGTCGAATCCGCTTCTTATCGGCTCGGCAACAATGGAAACTCGCCAGAACCTCGACGAAGTGGCCAAGGGCGCAATGGAATTGGCTAAAAAAGGGATCGGAGCACTCATTGTGGTCGAACGCGACATTGTTCTAGACTATTTTATCGAGCCCGGAACTGAACTTGACGCAGTTATTTCGTCGGATCTGATCAGCTCGATCTTTGCGCCGACAAGCCCTCTCCACGATGGCGCGATGATTGTTCGTAACGGAAGAATTTTTTCTGTCGGCAATTTTTTGCCGCTTTCAAAAAGCGCGGTCTTAGATAAACACAAGGGGACGCGGCACCGGGCCGCTTTGGGATTGGCCGAACAGACTGATGCTCTCATCATGGTTGTTAGTGAAGAAGCTCGCAGTGTCAGTTTGTTTTACGGCGAGGTTATAAAGACTGATCTTGATATGCCAACACTGTTGAATTCGCTTTACCAAGAAATGGGTCTAAGGTTGCGGCCCGAGAAAGTTGCAACTGCATGAGTTCTAGACGTTGGCGGATTTGGTTTCTGGATCTTTTTCGTGAAAACTGGCTTTATAAAATCGTGGCGCTCATCGTTGCGGCGGCGGTTTGGGCGACAACAATTTACGGGCAAAAAGACACAATTATGATAAAGACATTGAACGTCGAGTACATTTTGCGCCCTCAATACATCATCGCAAATAATTATTTGCGAACGGCCCAGGTGAAGGTAGCCGGTCCACACGAAGCGTTGAGAACTTTTGCCATGTCGGCATCACCGCTCGTGATCAATTTGGCGAGTCAAAAAGTCGGTGAAGATGTTATTCCGCTCTTAGCTTCAAATG
>JAJYHS010000159.1 GCA_021784635.1 bacterium | reverse complement strand
CAATGGACCGAGTTGGCTGCCCGTTGTCGCGGGCATCATCCGCCGCGAAAATCTTGTGTTGCTCGGACGACGGCCCGAAGGTGGCAGCCTTGCCGGACTATGGGAATTCCCCGGCGGCAAAATCGAGATGGGGGAATCTCCAGAACAAGCACTCGCCCGTGAACTTCAAGAAGAACTTGGTATCGAAGCTCAAGTCGGCGCGCTAAAATTTGCTACTTGCCATAACTACAATGACGTCGGCGTATTGCTTCTTTTCTTCGAAGTGAAATATTGGAGCGGTCAGCCGCAGACTCAACATCACTCGGAACTCAAGTGGTTTACCGCCGATGAACTGAAAACTGCAGCTCTCCCCGACGCCAATCGAAATGTGCTCGACAGAATCATTGCCCTTTTGAAATAATCGAGCGAGGAGGAGTTAGCTAAATGAAAGCTAATTCGCGAACCTAATGAGTATTATTCGCCCGTACGTACCTGATAAGCTCAATGTCTGCTTGATTACAAAGAAATTTCCTTATCCTGGACGTGGATCAGATGAAAATTATCTTTGGCCGGTAGCGCGCGGGCTTGCCAAACAGGGTCACGAAGTCACGGTATTGTCTTGGCAAAATCCACGCGGTAAAGCCGAAATCCAAACTGATCATGTGCGGGCCTTTTTTTTGGGGGAGCGTAAAGGCGCCACGCTTCGACAATTTCCGCAGCTGGCTTATCGCAAATTTTTAGATCTCCATACTTCAAAACCGTTTCATATTGTGCATAGCCTTGATGAATCTGGATTTCTGATCGCTCGCGAGCGCAGGCGGTTAAAAATCATAATGGCTTACGATGTGTCAGCAACGCAAATGGCCCAACTTTTTTCAATCTTCGGCATGGCCAAAGAAACAATCAGTGGCCTTCTCACGACTGCCGTTGCGGTATCTTATAAATTTCTGACCACTTATTACGGAGGCGATCGGGCGATTCTCAAGACAGCCGACGGCGTGTTTGTCGCCACTCCTCAACAAAAAATAGTACTTGAGAGATACTATATGTACCCCGACCTTAAGACTTTCGTCGTGCCATACGGGCTCGATTATTTTGAAACTGTATTGCGTGAAATATCCGAACCCCTTCGACAAACATTCTAAGTCCCGCCCAAGGCCCATGTTGGCGTTACACCAGCGGATATTACTGAATTCACCGAAATCGTTAACTTGCTGCGGGCATTTCAAGCAGTTGTCATCAAGAAGCCAAATACGCGGCTTATAGTGATCGGAAACGGGCCACTGCGCGATCGCATTGAGTTCGAAACTTTGAATCTTGTGCTCGGCAATAAAACCGTATTTACAGGCGCACTTTCGGCCGAAGAAATCACCGATGCCGTGGCCCTATCCGATATATATGTCAACCTTAGCTCACGCACTTCTGGCTTTGAGCCCACAATGCTTGAGGCCATGGCGCAGAAGAAAATTGTCATCGGCTCTGAACTTAGCCCCATTTCTACGATTATCGAAGATAGAAAAAATGGGTTTTTAGTGCGGCCGGCTGACGTCGTAAGCCTTTCAAATCTAATTACGAGCTTACTCAACGGTGAACTGCCGCTGGCTGAAATCGGCCAACAGGCCCACCAAAAAGTGCTGGATCTGTTTAATCCGGAAAAGATGGTGGAGCTTTTACTGAACGCGTATTTTCAACTGGTCCAGAGTCGGCCTTTTTGGCGCAGACTGGCGAAAGCCAATTAGTTGTTGCTCTACAATTTGAGTGAATTCAATATCTTAAAAGGGTACACGAATGACCAAAGCCGATCTCATCAATGTCATTTCAGAAAAAGCGCACATAACGCGGGTCAAAGCTGAAACGGTCGTGAATACGATATTTGACTCGCTTACCGAAGCTTTATTGCGCGACGATCGAATTGAAATTCGCGGATTCGGTTCTTTTGTTAATCGTGAATACGACGCTTACCAAGGTCGAAATCCGCGAACAGGCGAAATCATCGAAGTTGAACAGAAAAAATTGCCGTTTTTCAAAGTGGGCAAAGAACTTCGCGAAGATATCAACCGCGGTCAAAGTTGATGCTTCCACCCAAAAGCCCGTACCGATTGTAAATTTGGCGCGTCTTGTACAAGCATAAAAAGTCGATCGACACCTAATGCAATTCCGCCCGACGGTGGCATACCAAACTCCAGCGATTGCATAAAATTTTCATCTATCTCTAAAGGAGTACGTCCGTATTCTATGCGTTTCTTTTGATCACTCAAAAAGCGTAGACGTTGCTCGTTCGGGTCATTGAGTTCGTGAAACGCGTTGGCAATTTCGACACCCTGCCAGTAAAACTCGAGCCGGTCGGCCCAACCCGATGCGTTTTTTCGCGCCAGCGCCGCTTGCGAAGGCGGGTAATCGCGCACAAAAAGGGGGTCCTTTGGCAACCTTGGTTCAACCTTTGTGACCCAAATAAGATGAAATAGATCATTCCAGTCCATGCGCTCGTTCGGATGAAGCTCCAGCCGCTTTGCCAAATCAAAAAGCTCTTGAGCGCTGCTATTAGGTTTTAATTCAAATCCCGTAACACGAAAAAGTTCACGAATCGTCGTGTGCTTAATTTCATTCTCGTTTATGTTTGCCACATTTCCCAGAAGGGACGTCAAATCGTCAATAATCAAATCAAGATCGGCATACCCGCGATACCATTCCAGCATGTGAAACTCGGGCTCATGCAATGGAGTTAACTCTTCTTTGCGATAAACTGTTTTAATTTCGAATACATCGGTATAACCAAGTGCCAAAAGCTGTTTGATATGAAGCTCCGGACTTGTGGCAAGAAAAAGCGGGCGCGAACGATCCGCTTGCGGCCGCGTGTTCGTTGTAATGCAAAAGGGTTCGAGTTCTGGCTCCATGCCGGGATTTTGCACGACGGTGGGAGTCGTAATTTCTTGAAGTCCCAAATTGCGCAAGTGATCTTTAATTCCGTCGACAAACGGCCCCCAGGCCAAAATGTTTTGAGATTTAGGCCTACTCCATGTGACCTCGCGAATCGACTTCGTGAGACATTGTGACTCAACTACGCGCCGAACGGCCCTTAACTGTGGATCAAAGTCGCTCATCAAAAAACTCACGCACCAGAGCTCATCGTTTTCAGCTTGGCCGCTTTCAAAAAATTCCCGCGGAAGTTCAATTCGACCGCCCTCATCCGCCAAAAATGGTATGGCCAAGCGGCCGCCTACTGTTACGCGAGCATCATTGCTCGGCCAGGCATCCGATTCGACAGCAGTTAAAAAACGACGTAGGGAGTAAACACCTTTGGGGCACGCCGGATACTGTTTAGATGCTGTGCTCATTATAAATTATCCGCTATGAATTCTGACATGATGCGTTTTTAATTTTCTTCTGTTAAAAGTCAAACCGCTATTTGACATTGCACTCAACTTTCTTGAAATTCCAAATAACTTGCTCGACATAAGGAGTTACTCTATGGAACAAAATCAAAATCCGACCGAAACGACTCCCGAATCCGTTCATACCCCGCCAACCGCTACAGTACCGGAACCCATCGATACTGAAGAAGAAAACCGTTGGATGATGAGATTTGAAGAATTGCTGAA
>JAJYHS010000276.1 GCA_021784635.1 bacterium | reverse complement strand
GCGGATGGTTGTTGTAATAATGAATATGGAGATGGTGCATATTCACAAGTTGAACCTGCTTCACCCCAAGATACATAAGGGCCCACGCCACATAACCCGCGTCGATCCAACTTTTATGGTCACGTCCACTCAACACCACAACATCCGACGCCGGTGCTAATCCGAGCAACGCCAACCTTTGCGCCTCGCCCGTCAAATCTTCTTTTAGTGTCCCGCTTTTCGAGTTCTTCGTAAAATCAGTCCAGGACACATGTACGGATTGCGGAGCGTGCAACATGGCAAATTGAAAATTAGACCGCGCATCAACAAAAATAGTTTTTGCATCAATTTTAATCGGCCGTTGCAATTCTTTTTCGAGAAAAATTGAATTGATATCCTGAGTAGTAAAAACTCGAGTGGGTTTTTGCGCGCAGGACCCGAGACAAAGCAGCGTTGCAATAAACACCAAATAGAACGTCAGTGTCCTTGTCACTGATTTATCTTCATGGTCGGAAAGAATATGATGTCTCGTATACTCGGCTGATCGGTTAACATCATCACGATGCGCTCGATTCCGATGCCCACTCCACCGGTCGGCGGCATCCCGACATCTATTGCATGCATAAAATCTTCGTCCATAGGATGAGCCTCTTCGTCGATCACCCGTTTGGCTTCTTGTTCTTTCAACCGTCGATATTGTTCTTCCGGGTCATTCAATTCGGTGTACGCGTTGCCGATTTCCATACAAGCGGCAAAAGGCTCAAAACGTTCAACAAGGCCTGGCTTCGAACGGTGATATTTTGTAAGCGGCGAAATCTCAACAGGATGATCCATTACGAATGTCGGCTGCCAAAGATGCTTCTCAGCGACGAGCTCAAACGCCTCCATTATCATTTCACCACGCGACTTTTGCTCAGTTTCGTCGTCCCCGCTTTCGCGCCAAGTTTTTAATTTCGCCCGTAACTCGGCGTCGCTGATTTTTTCGGGGTCGATGCCACCATATTCACGAAGACCGTCGTAAACCGTGAGCCGCCGCCATGGAGGTTTAAATTCAATTTCTTTGCCTTGATAAGTTATTTTCGTTGACCCTGTCACTTGAGTCGCCACAAAGGCAATCATCTCTTCGAACTGTTTCATCTGATAATTGTAGTCGGTATAGGCCTCGTAATACTCGAGCATGCGAAATTCGGGATTATGCGATCGATCGATGCCTTCGTTTCTGAAATTAGTCGCAATCTCGTAGACTTTTTCGTAACCGCCAACGATCAAGCGCTTTAAATAAATTTCGGGACTTATTTTGAGATACAGAGTCATATCGAGCGCGCGATGATGAGTGGAAAATGGGTGCGCGGCGGCTCCGCCATAAACCGGCTGCAACACAGGAGTTTCAACCTCTAAAAATCCACGCGCGTTGAGATACTCGCGAAAGGCGCTGATAATTTTAGAACGCGCAACAAAAACACGACGCGACTCTTCATTCATAATGAGATCAAGATGGCGCAAACGATACTTTGTTTCGACATCCGCGAGCCCATGATATTTCTCTGGGAGCGGTTCGAGCGTTTTACAAAGCATTTGAAAATCTTGAGCGTGAACAGAAAGCTCACCCTTGTGGGTTTTAAACACAAAACCCTTTACGCCCACAATGTCACCAATATCTGCGAGTTTAAATGCCGCCCGTGCGGCCTCAGAAATATCTTGCAAACGAATGTAGATTTGAATTTGGCCCGTCTGGTCTTGTAAATTAAAAAAGGCGGCTTTACCCATGTCCCGAACGGTCATTAGGCGGCCGGCAAGCACAACTTTTTCATTTTCAAGCTTATCGCCGGAATTCAAATGCGAAAACGTTTCGCGCAACTCACCAGCATGGTTTTTTTGTTCGAATGTATGCGGATAGGGGTCAATTCCCTTTTCGCGTAGCTCATGTAATTTCCGCCGTTTTTCCGCCCGCAAAGGGTTTTCTGTTTCACTCATGGCCAGTGTAGATATCCATAATGGCGGGAATTAATTAAACTGCTTCTTTTTTCGGACGCTGAAATGCATTTCGTCCCATAATCGCACCAAAGCCGCCGCCACGGGCAAGACCACGCTGCTCCTCAAGAATTTCAGGTGTCGACTTCGCCGGGCCACCGCTAAAGATCACCACGCGTCGTCCGTTGAAACAACTTTCGACTACATGTTTCGCACGATCCGCCATGTTTTCGACGCGAATACCGCTGGCTTCAAAAACTTTCTTTGCCTCGGCCTGTTCGATGTGCGCCGTGGGCGGTTTTACTTTAATTATGTTGGCTCCGAGTTCTGCCGCAATATGAGCCGCATAGGCGATGACATCAATTGCCGTTTCACCGTCTTTTGAAAGGTCTTTACCTCGGGGATACGACCAAATCACGACGGCCAGTCCGGCCTCTTTCGCCTTGCGCGACGAGATCGCAATTTCTTCATACATACGTTTACGCTCGGTAGAACCGGGATAAATTGTAAAACCAATCGCGGCACAACCCAGGCGAAGTGCATCGTCGACCGACGACGTAACCGCAGAAATTGGATTTTCCTTTGGGTTCATCAGCGTATCGGAATTGTTGATTTTTAAAATAAGCGGGATGTCCCCGGCATAATCTCGCGCAACCGCCTCGATAAAACCAAGCGGAGCCGCGTAGGCATTGCAGCCCGATTCGATCGCAAGTTGAATGTGGTAATTGGGATCATAACCGTTAGGATTTTTCGCAAAACTGCGCGCAGGTCCGTGTTCGAAACCTTGGTCCACAGGTAAAATGACTAATTTACCTGAACCGCCGATTCGACCGTGATTGAGAATCCGTGCTAAATTTGTCAAAACTCCAGGATTTTCAGCCCCGTACCAACTTAAAATCTCTCGAACTCTTGGTGTCATATCGCGCATCCTCGCGTTATATGGTATAAGTACAAAGTCAATTGTATATCGCGCTCTTAAAGAGCATGCAATGGAAAGGGCCATGACCGTAATTTACGAAGCCACACCAAACCCGAATTCGATGAAATTTTGCGCCGGCCGCCAGATTGCGTCTGAGACGGTATTTTTTGATGATCCCGCAAAGACTTTGCGCTCTCCGCTAGCGCAAAAGCTGTTTGGCTTTCCGTGGGCGCAGGCCGTTTTGATTGGCCCCGATTTTGTCACTGTGACGAAGCAAAGTTGGGTTGAGTGGAAGATACTCGCTGATCCATTAGCGAATTTAATTGAGGAACATTTGGAGCGCGGCGAAGGCGTACTGTTTGCCGAAAAGCCTGAGGGAGCGATGGGCGTAGCTGATAGTTCAACTGTTGACGACGCCCCTGTGGTTAAAACGATCAAGCAAATATTAGATACCGAAATCCGCCCAGCCGTCGCGATGGATGGCGGCGATATTGTATTTCAGCGCTACGAAGACAACCGGCTCTATCTTTATATGCAGGGCTCTTGCTCCGGTTGCCCGAGCTCCATGATGACACTCAAACAAGGCGTTGAAGCACGGCTCAAAGAAGCCGTGCCTGAACTCATCGAAGTCATCGCATTATAGCAGTTCTAGCTATGCTCGTTGTGATTGGCATTTCCGTTTCGCAAACGGCTGTGTTTAATACTGTATGT
>JAJYHS010000091.1 GCA_021784635.1 bacterium | reverse complement strand
GCATAAGTGAGTGTACCGATCTGATCAAAGACGACGCGCATCTTGGCATTTTCGGCACCGAATTTTAAAACAGTTTTGACAAAATTTTTACCGTGCGAAGAGTAAACCCACGATGTTCGGAGGATGAGGGCTGACGGCAAAACGTCGAGTATGGCGCGCTCGCCATCGGCCTTTGATTTTCCGTAAACACTTTGCGGCGAAACCGCATCGTCTTCGGTGTAGGGCGCATCAGCCTGTCCGTCAAAAACATAATCTGTTGAAAAGTGAATGAAGCGAAACCCCAATTCGCGGGCAAGTGCCGCCATTTGTGCCGGGGCCTCGCAATTTACCTGATGAGCGATTTGTGGTTCACTTTCAGCTTTGTCAACTTGTGTGTAAGCGGCTGCATTTATGAGAAGGGACGGGTGAAGTTCAGTGATTACACTTGTAATTTGAGCTGGATTTCGCAGATTGAGTTGCGTTGAGTTGAGAAAGGTGACCGGCACAGCGCCCGACAAAATTCGCTGCAGTTCAAATCCAAGTTGCCCTGTTGCGCCGGTGACGACAATCACAATTGCTCCCTAATTGATCGAAATGAAGGGTTTTCCCGGTCTTTATCGGAAACGACGATTTCTTCGGGTTTGATGATCCAGTCTACGGCAAGATCGGGATCTGCGAAATGAATCCCACCTTCGTTTTCAGGTGAATAAAAATTATCACATTTGTAGCACACAAGAGCCGATTCGCTTAAAACGACAAACCCGTGCGCAAAACCCCGCGGTATAAAAAATTGATTTTTATTTTCACTTGAAAGGCGTGTTCCAAAAGACTTTCCGAACGTGGGCGAAGTGGCGCGCAGATCGACAGCCACATCCCAAATCTCGCCTTGAACGGCGCGCACCAGTTTAGCCTGGGCATATGCGCCCTTTTGAAAATGAAGCCCCCGCAGAGTGCCATAATTTGAAAAAGACTCGTTGTCTTGTACATACTGTAAATCAAGCCCGAGAGGCGAAAAAGTTTTTTGATTATAAATCTCAAAAAAATAGCCGCGCGGGTCCTTAAAAATTTTCGGTTCTAAAATTAAAAGATCTTGAATTGGCGTTTCTCGAATTTTCATAACGAATTTTTCGAATGTTTAAGCATTTCTAAAAGATACTGGCCATAAGAGTTTTTCTTCATTGGCTCCGCGAGTTTTTCAACTTGTTCAGCAGCAATGTAGCCTTTGCTATACGCAATTTCTTCTAGGCAGGCGACTTTTAAGCCCTGCCGATTTTCAATCGTCGCGATGAAATTCGAGGCGTCAAGAAGGCTTTCATGAGTGCCGGTGTCAAGCCACGCAAATCCGCGGCCCAAGACTTCAAGATGCAAGTTGCCGCGCGCGAGATAAGTCTTATTAACATCCGTAATTTCGAGTTCGCCGCGAGCTGACGGGCGCAGATCTTTTGCAATTTTTATGACGTCATTGTCATAGAAATAAAGTCCGGTGACGGCATAGTGAGATTTGGGTTGCGCGGGCTTTTCTTCTAGTGACACAACACGGCCGCTGGAGTCGACCTCCGCAACGCCATATCGTTCAGGATCTTTGACGTAATATCCAAAAACCACGGCGCCTTTTTTCAGGTCGACAGCGCGTGAAAGCTTATCTGTAAAACCTTTGCCGTAAAAAATGTTATCGCCCAAGATGAGGCAGCAATTCGACTGGCCGATAAACCGTTCGCCGATCAAAAACGCCTGGGCAAGGCCATTCGGCTTAGGTTGTTCGGCGTAAGTAATTTCAATTCCCAAATGGCTTCCGTCTTTGAGCAAATTTTCAAAAAGCGGCCGGTCGTGCGGGGTGGTGATAACAAGAACTTCGCGAATTCCGGCAAGCATGAGAGTCGAAAGTGGATAGTAAACCATCGGCTTGTCATGAACCGGAAGCAACTGCTTTGAAATCGAAACGGTGGCCGGATAGAGTCGTGTCCCCGAGCCTCCGGCAAGAATAATACCCTTCAATTAAAGACTCCTCTTTTACCGGCGCACAGTACCGAATGTTGCGCTGCTGTGCAATCATTGGTTAACGTAGCGGAATGTCCCAAAAAACCAGCTTTTCTGAATATCTCTGCTTGAGGCGCAAATTTCTGCTCTACAATTTAATAGCGCGAAATTTGAAAATTCGCTACCGGCATTCGCTGTTAGGGATGATCTGGACCGTGCTGATACCGGCCGCAACGGCCGCGATTTTTTACGTCATTTTCGATTATATTTTTAAAGTACAAATACACGACTATCTGCTCTTTCTTCTAAGTGGGCTCATACCGTGGACTTTTTTTTCAACGGCCGTTCCTTTGGGTACAGAAGGGCTAGTGAACAGTTACAGCTTATTAAATAAAGTGCCGCTACCGGCGCATTCACTTCTTATGGCCGAGGCCCTTACGCATCTTATCAACTTTGCTTTTAGCATACCGGTTTTAATTGCTGCGATGGTGATTTTTCACGTCAAACCGACACTGGCAACGATTCAATATCCGGTTTTGATGGTATTCTTGTTTTTTATTACTTATGCATTTTGCCTGATTTTTGGAATGGCCTACGTCTATTTTCGCGATCTGAAGCACATCATTGCGTTGGTTTTGCAGCTTTGGGTTTATGGCACGCCGATCATGTATTCGGTGAAAATGATCCCTAAACGCTTTCACTTCGTGCTGTGGTTAAATCCCGTGGGTTATATTTTTGCCGGCTTTCATGATTCGCTTCTCGATGCGAGATGGCTTTCGTTGAACAGTTGGGCCGTTATAATTGCGTGGACCTTGGGCCTTATTTTGCTTTCAAAATTCATGCTCGACTGGCTTCGAGATTCGATCGTGGAGATGTTATGAATTCGGTCGAATTTAAAAACGTAACAAAAACTTTTAAAATTTGGCACGAGCGTCCGGACTCGATTAAAACAATTTTAGCCGATGCCTTAAGGTTGCGATTTAACAAAGGCGAGCGAGAAGCTCGAACGGTTTTAAAAAATATTTCCTTTGATATTCGCAAGAACGATTTTGTCGGCATTATGGGGCGAAACGGCGCCGGCAAAAGTACTATTTTAAAACTTATCTCAGGCATATATCATCCCAGCAAAGGGCAAGTGATTACAAACGGCCGAGTTGCTCCTCTACTTGAACTGGGGGCCGGTTTTGCAACAGAACTTTCAGGCTATGAAAACATTTTTTTAAATGCCTCAATTTTGGGATTTGGGCGCGCGCAAGCGACGCGATATCTTGATTCGATAATTGAGTTTTCAGAGTTGGGTGAGGCGATTAGCCGCCCAGTGCGAAAATATTCAAGCGGGATGCTTGTGCGGCTTGGATTTTCAATCGCCGTCCACCTTGAAGCCGACATCTTACTTTTTGATGAAATCCTTGCGGTCGGTGATGTGGGCTTTCAAGACAAGTGTATGCGAAAAATCCGTGAGCTCCATCAAAGTGGGAGTTCGATTGTGCTTGTCACACACCATCCCGGACAAATAGAACAGTTTTGCGACCGTTGCATTGTTGTTGATCACAGCGGCATTTTGTTCGATGGCGGAGCAAAAGAAGGCGCGAATTGTTACAGAAGTTTGTTCCCCGAAACGTCTCAGGCGGT
>JAJYHS010000203.1 GCA_021784635.1 bacterium | reverse complement strand
ACCAAAACGAGATGGCTGAAAAGGCGCTTTTTGTGATGGAGCAATTTCAAATTCAAAATCTTTTTGTGGTCGACAAGGCGTCTGATTCACTTAAACCGGTCGGCGTTATTCATCTGCAAGATTTAATAAAAGCAAAATTGCGCTAGCAGTTGGCAGTAAAATGGCTGGCCTTGCGACGTAAGTCTGGGAAATGTGCGGCGTTATTCAAAGCGCGTGGCCAAGTATAAGACTTTTGCATACCATGATTCCACATGGGAGGCGTTAGCGGTCTAATGCTGACGTGTGGAACGTGCGTCGATTTGCAACTTGGTTTTTTACGGCTGGCTTTTTCTTCGCCGGATTTTTAATAAGCGGGCGCGGTGGCGATCATTTATGTTCGGTTGCTCACGCCGACACAATTGAATTCCCAGAAAGTGAATTGCCGACCGAAACAGTTTTGCCTGTTTTTGATAAAACCGTAGTTGTTCGTGACCGTCGAGTAAAAACCGCCGGTAAATTTGAAGTCGGGGGGGGCGTCGGTCTTAATTTAGCCGAACCACTTTATAATCAAACTGTATTTAATTTAACGGCCACCTATCATTTTTCTGAAACAAACGGAGTTAATATTTTTGGTTTATTTCTTTCGCAGGGCCTGTCACAAGCGGGCCAAGATTTAAAAAATGGAATTGGTTTGGTGCCGCCCCAGAAATTTGACGCTAGTCTGGCGCCGACCGTTCAAGATATGTTTTTCGGCAACTACGAACTCACAGCTTATTACGGCAAGATCAGCCTCGCAAAGCAAACCGTTATGAATTTGTCGCTCTATGGTCTTGCTGGCGGCGGTCTTGTTCAGTGGTCTGATCATTCAGCATTCGGAGTTGACGCCGGCATCGGCCAAAAGCTGTGGTTCACGCGCGATATGGGTTTGCGGGTCGATCTTCTCTTGGCGATGTATACAGGGCCGGATCCGACGAACCCTGATACTCCACAAAAAACGCTGACGGGTTCAACAAAACTTAGTTCATCACAATTTAGTTCAACATATTACATACGCCCGTTTATGACCGCCGATTATATTTATCTCTTTTAAGTGTGAGGGAAATGAAAGATTCAACCAGCGCCCCCATCGAGAAGAACGAAATGAAGCGACGACTTATTGTTGCGATTTTGGTGGCAATTGTCGCGATAGCTTTTGAGCCGTCGCTTGCGCGCGCACAACTTCTACCCGAAGATCAGGGATCGGTCAGCTCATCTAGTGCAGAATCTCAGGCTCAGTCGCAAGTGCAATCCGACCAACAAACAGAAAGTCTTTATCAGCAGTATGAGCAGCAACAAAACGCACTCCAAAAGCGAAAAGAAGAGGAGCGACGGGCCGCTAGGGAGCGCGAGCAAAATGCGAAATATCTCAATTATCAGCCGAAAAACATATCGGGGCTTGTGCGCCTTGCGCCGTTCACTGATATCGCCGTTATTCAAAGGCGTTATTTGCCAAAAACCGGCCGCTTTGAGTTCTCGGCAAGCGGTGTGATCAGTACGAACAACGCATTTTTTAATAATATCGGTCTCAATGCGCGCTTGGCGTACTATTTTAATGATAAGTACGGAGTCGAGGGAATTTATCAACTTATGACGAGTTCCAACCGGCCCATCACTCAAGGGCTCATTAGCAATCAAAAGATCGAAACCCAATCGCTTGTCGAGCCAAAAGGATTTTACGGACTGACGTTTAATTGGTCGCCGATCTACGGCAAAATGGCGTGGTTTCAGCAAAAAATAATTCCATTCGATATTTATTTTAGTCCGGGCCTTGGGGTCACACAAACCAGCAATGACAGCGGAGACACAACAGTCATGCTTGGGGTTGGGCAGCTGTTTGCACTCAGCAAATCGTACGGAATTCGTTGGGATTTTAATTGGAACTACTACAACGCAACAACGAGCAGTACCGATACCACAGGCACTGTAACAAGTTCGACCTCGAGTCATAGTGATTTGTTTTTGGGGGTAGGGTTTAGCTACTTCTTTCCGGAGGCGACGTACCGATGAAATGGCTAAGTCTGATTTTAAGCGCGGTGGTACTTTTGGGATCTGCCCGAACGTTCGCCTATCGACGTTCGCGATTAGGCCGTGATCTTCAGTTGGCGATCGAAGATGTCCGTCGCGGTAATTTTGCCGCCTCCTCGTATCGGTTTTTTGAACTCAGCCTCGACCCTCGCTATGCCAACCGCCGCACTCAAATGCGCTACATGTTGGGCCTTATGTTTTATGACATGCACATGTATCAATTGGCGGCGTTTCAATTTATCGACATTATTCGTGACGGCAATAACCCATTCGTATCAAAGAGTCTCGAAAAGCTTTCGTTGGCCGCTGATAAACTCGGTGATGATACGCTTTTGAATTACGCGATTTCGCGCATTAAAGTTGAAGACTTCCCGCGAGCGCATCGAGGCATGTTGTATTTTCGAATCGGCGAATTTCAACTTCACAATCAGCAATATAACGATGCGATCAAAAGCTTACTTCAGGTTCCCGATAACAGCCCACTTTTTGACAAGTCCCTTTATTTAACGGCGCTATCGTACGCTGAAGAGAACCAACCTCTTACGGCGGTCAAATATTTTCAAGAACTTATTGACGATCGAGTTGGTGCGCCCCCTACTGACGTCACGCGCACAGCTGCGATTATGGGTAAAGCGCGGTCACTTTATCAAAACAAAAATTGGAGTGCGGCAATTCAAACGTACCGGCAAGTGCCGCGCGATTCGAAGTACTGGTCTGAAATGCTTTTTGAATCAAGCTGGGCGATGTTCCGTTCGGGCCGGTTTCGCGAGGCCATGAGCAATTTCCAGACTTTGCACTCGCCGTATTTTGAAAACAGTTATATTCCTGAATCGCTATTATTGCGTTCGATCGTTTATCTTTATTTATGCAAATACAGCGAAATGGAAAAGACTCTCAATCTTTTCGACCGAATATATCAACCCGTATACAATTCGATAAATAATTATTTGAATAACGTAATGAATGACGATCAGTATTTTACTGATGTCGTATACACGATGATCGCCGCTAACAAAAAGGGATTCAATCCGGCAAAAGCGCGATTGCCGATTCCGTACCTCGTCGTTCGAAAAATAGTGAAAGAGGGTGATTTTCATCGATCGCTTTCTTACATTAAAAAGTTAATAATTGAACGCCGGCACGTGCTCGAAATGCCGCCTTACTGGCGGAATGGCGCCATTGGCCGCTACGCAATGCTAACTCTCAATCTTCGTCTCAGCCGCGCGCGTGAAGAAGCAGGTCAACAAGTTCGAAACCATATGCTTGAAATTCGTTCGGATTTAATAAATCTCTTCGAGCAAGAAGGTTTCATTCGTTATGAAATGCTGAACAGCAAGAAGCAATTCTTGAAAAAGGAAATTGCCGGTAAAATTCTGCCCTCGACGCAGATAAATCAAAAAGTTTCGCGCGATTTTTATATTCAAAACGGATACCAATATTGGCCGTTTCGCGGTGAATATTGGCTTGACGAACTTGGTGACTATTTTTATTTAGGAACATCCAGCTGTGATTAAAAATTTAGTCGCTATCCTGTGTATCGCACTGCTGTCGTCGCCA
>JAJYHS010000269.1:2987-3604 GCA_021784635.1 bacterium | reverse complement strand
CCGATGATTTCGGCGCGATTTTTGCCGATAAATCGCTCGAATTCTTCGTTGGCAATTTTAATTCTCCCGTCGAGGGTTCGGGTGAAGATGGCAAGTGGAGAGTGGCGGATAATTCCGCGTAACTCGGCGGTTCGCTGCGCGACTCGGGTTTCGAGTGTCAGGTTAAGTGTTCGCAAACGGCTTTCACTTGCCGCAAGTAAATTTGTTTGTTTTACGGCCGCACGCCAGGCCGTTTCGGCGTCCTGGCGTAACTTTGTTTGCTCCACAAGAGCTCGCCGCATGAGACTCCCGAGAATGCCCGCCACACAGGCGGTCATAATGATCACCAAAATATGATCGAATGTTGCGACATCAAACGGCAAAAAATCAGACGAAGTCAAAAAAGACATGAGATGCATGCGATCGTAAAAGAAACTTATAAAAAGGCTGAGACTCACGGCGGTGACAAAATTGGATGCAATCCCGAACAGCAAAACAAAAATAACGGTAAGTGACGGAAAATAATAACCGGTCGTATAGTAAATGCCGGCAGTTATTGTCGCCCAAACGCAAATCAACACAAAGCCGACTTCTAACTGCCCTCGTGTCGTCGATGTTTTTTCAATCATCGACTAAGC
>JAJYHS010000269.1:0-2977 GCA_021784635.1 bacterium | reverse complement strand
GGCCGGGTGATTAAACTTAAAAACGGACTTTTTTGGAGATGATTCGTTTAAAAATCTCGGCCACATTGTAGACTAAAGCCCCCAGCATTTTGATGGACAATTAGCGTTTTTTTTAGAGTTTTTCATAGCGCAGTAAAGGGACTATAAACCGGAGATCAAGAAACCTTAATGCCAGTGACAATTCTCGGCATTTTTGGAGCCCAATATTGGCCGACGAATCGTAATCGGATAATAAGACAACTATGTATAAGATACTTTGCGTGGAAGACGCTCCCGAAATCCTGCTAATACTTGAAAGCATATTGCAGGGGTACGATTACTTGTTTGCGACGACTTTAAAACAAGCCCAAGACCTGTTAGCTCGAACTCAATTTTCGCTGGTATTGTTGGATGTTGAATTACCAGATGGCAACGCATTTGAATTTATGGCGAGCAATTCAGATAAATTTCGCGGTGCCCAGATTATATTTCTCACCGGCCGCAGCGATCTTGCCAGCAAAGCCAGCGCGTTTTCGCTCGGCGCCGATGATTATGTAGTTAAACCGTTTGATGCCCACGAACTGAAATTGCGCGTCGATGCAAAACTTAGAAAATTTGCGGCTAATGCCAATCAGCTTTCGATCATGCGTCTTGGTCGCCTTGTCTGTAATTTGCAGGAGCAACGGGTATTTAAAAACGACACCGGGCAGATGATCGACCTAACTTTTTTGGAGTTTCGCATTTTCAGACTTCTCGCGGGAGCCCAAAATAAGATTTTCTCCCGACCTGAAATTTTGGATCGAGTTTGGGGCCACTCGATTTCGGTTACCGATCGAGTCGTTGACGTTCACATTTCAAATTTGCGTAAAAAATTAGCCGGAACCGGTGTAACAATCGAGGCGGTAATCGGCACGGGGTACAGATTAGATGTCGACAAATCGCTGCAGACCCAAGCGCAGGCGCCGATTTTGACCGCGCCTTCAAACGCGACGCCATCTTCGCAAATTGGCGGATAGTAAGAATTTACGAAAAATTTAAAACGATAAAAAAAGAGGCCTGAACCAATCCTAGGTAGCAGGCCTCAAAAATCTTTGTATTGTTAAACAATATTAAAAGTATATTTTCCCCTAACGTCAACGTTCATTCAAAGCGTGAGCGGCAACGTGACAGTAATAAGCGTCGAATTCGTTTTCACGTTATGTGTTAAACTGCTACTGCCTTGTTTCGTATAGTCGCGATCAACCACTTCGACGGCAACCGTAATAAAAGGTAGAGGCGTAAATCCAATACCAACCCGGTAACCCGTGCCATTGAGATCACCTCCGGGAATGTTATCGTCGGTCGCCGTAGAAAGCGGATAGTAAGTGCCGTAAACGCGCAAAAGAACGGGGAAGTTATAACCCGCGAAAATTCCTACATCTGTTGTAGACACATTGTAGTTAGACCCGCCACTCGGGCTGCCCCGTAATGCGCCCAATGCATATTCGCCGCCAATCATAAAGCCGAGGCTTTCATAACCAAGACGCGCCCCGTAGTTAGCGCCACTGAGACCGTCTGACGAATTGCCCTGTTTAATATTGCCGAACTCATAACCGGCAAACGGTTCAACAAGCAAATCCGCCTTCGCCTGAGTCGCAAATAGCGAGCCAGCGAATGTCAGACCCACAATAACTGCGGTTGCCATTTTCAATTTCATAATTTTCCCTTTCTATAACCATGTCATATTTTAGAATTGCGACCAGTTTACATGTCCAGTTTCATGAATCCAACTGACCTTAGGCCTGGTCGCCATGCAGCGCTCTTTTGCCGATAGACCTCGCGTGCGCGTTGCAACGGGCCTCTTCGGCTTGCGGATTAGTCAACCAGGGCCTAACATAGGGCCGTTCAAACTCAATTAAGGAGCCGTACTATGGCAAAACGGAAAAAATCGACAAAAAAAAGAACACCGAAAAAAGCCGCCAAAATGGCCACTAAAAAGGCCGCTAAAAAGACTATAAAAAAAGTTGCAAGAAAATCTGCGAAAAGAAATGTAACGAAGAAAAAGGCGCAAAAAAAGAAGTTGGCGCGAAAAACATCAAATATCGATACCACCCCCGAAATGGTATCCAATGTTTACCATAAGACGAGAGAACAGCTTGGGATCGTGCGCGCCCGGCTTGATCGCCCGATGACGTTGACCGAAAAAATTCTTTTTGGGCACCTGGCCAATCCTAAGGAGCAAGACCTTACGCGCGGTAAAAGTTTTTTGCTTCTCGAACCGGATCGCGTGGCAATGCAAGATGCAACTGCGCAAATGGCGCTTCTACAGTTTATGTTGGCTGGCCGAAACGAAGCGGCCGTGCCGAGCACGGTTCACTGCGATCACTTAATTCGCGCCTACGAAGGCATGGAGCCGGACATGAAGGCCGCGATGCAAGAAAACAAAGAAGTTTACGACTTTTTGCAATCGGTGGCATCTCATTACAACATTGGATTTTGGAGGCCCGGCGCGGGAATCATCCATCAGGTCGTGCTTGAAAATTACGCGTTTCCGGGTGGGTTGATGATTGGGACCGATTCACATACTCCCAACGCCGGTGGTCTTGGCATGTGCGCCTGTGGTGTTGGTGGTGCTGATGCATCAGACGTCATGGCGGGTTTGCCGTGGGAAGTAAAAAATCCAAATATTGTTGGCGTTCATCTTACCGGAAAACTGCAGGGCTGGACATCGGCCAAAGATGTGATTTTGAAACTTTGCGGGATTCTGACTGTAAAAGGCGGAACGAATAAAATAATCGAATATTTTGGCGAAGGATGTGAGTCGATTAGTTGTACTGGTAAAGGGACAATCACCAATATGGGCGCTGAACTCGGGGCGACCTGTTCGGTGTTTCCGTTTGATTCGCGCATGGCGACTTATTTAAGGGCTACGAAGCGCTCGGAGCTGGCCTCTTTGGCAGAAAAAAATCGTGAACTTTTGACGGCCGACAAGGAAGTTTGGAGCGACCCTCACCGGTTT
>JAJYHS010000246.1 GCA_021784635.1 bacterium | reverse complement strand
ACTTAAAATCCGTGCCGATGACAAGTTTTGTGTCGGTCATTGTTGATCGAGTCCGAATAAATCTGTTGGATATTTTCCGGTAAAACAAGCCGCGCAAAAACCTTGATTGTCGGCCCGAACGGCCCGCATAAGACCGTCGTGAGAAAGGTAAGCCAAAGAGTCCGCTCCAATGTATTGTCGAATTTCTTCTATGCTCTTGGTCGCCGCAATCAGTTGCGCTCTTTTGGGAGTGTCGACCCCGTAAAAACACGAACCTATAGAAGGCGGCGAAGCTAAACGAAAGTGAACTTCGCGCGCGCCCGCATGACGGATGAGCTGGATGATTTTTTTCGATGTTGTACCGCGTACGAGCGAATCGTCGACAACCACAACTCTTTTGCCCGCTAATATGTGAGCTTGCGCATTGAGTTTAATTTTTACGCCGAAACTGCGAATACTTTGGCTCGGCTGAATGAAGGTGCGCCCGATGTAGTGATTACGTATTATACCGAGTTCAAACGGCAAACCGCTTTCGGAGCTAAACCCAAGCGCCGCCGGCACGCCACTATCCGGAACGGGAATCACTAAATCGGCATCGGCAGGGCTTTCTTTTGCCAGCTCACGGCCCATTGCTTTTCGCGATTCGTACACGCTGCGCCCAAACATAAGACTATCCGGACGCGCAAAATAAACGTGCTCAAACACACAGTGCGCGGTTTTAGCAACCGATTTTGGTAGCCGGTCGCTATGTTCACCCGACTCGTCAACCCAAAAAATCTCACCCGGTTCAATTTCACGTACGTATTCGGCACCGATAAGATCAAAAGCGCAAGTTTCAGACGCAATAACGGTCGCCGGATTAGACTTTGCCCCATCCACATTTCGTCGCCTACCTAAAACAAGCGGGCGAAACCCGTACGGATCGCGCATGGCGACTAAACAATTATGAGATAGTACAACTAAACTATACGCCCCCTCAAGTTCACGCGACGTTTCTTTGAGACTTGCGATCAAGTCCGTTGTCCCTTCATGCGGCCGTTTCGGATTAGATGATTGAGACAATAAATGCAAAATGACTTCAGTGTCGTTTGTACCTTGAAAGATGGCCCCCTTGGCAATCAACGATTCGCGAAGTGAGGCCGAGTTCACAATATTGCCGTTATGTGCGACTGCGATGGGGCCGGATCGCAAATTGGCGGTTAACGGCTGCGCGTTGGCGATTAAATTTTCGCCGGTAGTTGAATATCGATTGTGCCCTATGGCAGCTGTACCCTCGAGTCGCTGTAAATCTTCTTCTGAAAATACTTCGCCGACAAGTCCAAGCCCTTTGTGAACCATATGCGTCGGGCGATCTTCGGTAAAGCCCGACGTTTTGAGCGTCACAATTCCGCTGGATTCTTGGCCGCGGTGCTGTTGCGAATATAAACCTAAATAGGTCATTCGCCCGGCTTCATTGTCACCCCATATTCCAAATACGGCACATTCGTCATGAAAGGCCAAAAAGCACCTCCCACGGAGTATTGTAAGCCCTGTCGATTTGCGAAACGGGCACGATCACTTTACCGATTTCCAATGTGGCTTCAGCATTTTTTGCGCCTTCACGGCTTTGACTTCGAACAGCTGGCCGCACTTCGCCCAATCGAGAAATATTGAAATCGAGATTTGCCGCCAATTTTTCATAGAGTTGCCGAAAGTTGAATGACCCGTCCGGATCAACCGCAAAAATCACCTGGTAAAGCGATTCGGTGAACCATCCGTTTTCGACGGGCGGCTTCCACTGAACCGATGCTCCCATATTCTTGTTGCACATTCTGGCCAACGCGTACGGAAGACCGAATTTACCCACCACGCGGGAAGAACGCACCGCCGGCACCAAAGCCAGATGGCGAATGAGGTTAATAAAATCAGCGACCTTTTGGCACTCGAGTTCGCCAACACCCTCATTATCACTAAATACTAGTTGTTGCGTTTCAACAAGGTAGAGTTCGTCGCGCGGCGACCGAAAAAATGAACGGGGCAAATCCTCGATCGTGTCGCGTAAACCGACGATTCCGGTGGCAATGGTAGAGGTGATATTCGACCCAAGTGTTTCGTTATAAAAGCTTACGTTGCCGCTGATGATCGGCGTTGCAAGCCGCAACGCTTGCTCGTTGAGCCCATCAAGCGACGCCACGAATTCGCTCATGACGTCGCGATTTTCAGGATTGCCAAAATTCAAACCATCGGTCACGGCTAGAGGCAAAAATCCTTTTGCCGCGAGCTCAAGCGCGGGATAAGCTACCGAATCTATTCCACCGATGTGAGCGTCGAACCGCATGACGTGCGGCCGGCCGCCCAATACTAAGCCAAGAGACCGTTTGCTATCAGGCAAACGAACCACTCCCACGCTCTCTTCGCAATCAAATATCGTTTTTGTTCCCACGCGCTGATCATATTGTCGAAATATCCACGATCGCGACGAACCTTGAGGGCTGGCGAGAATTTGCAACAATCGCGAGCCGACATCAGCAGGTTTTATTGCCGAGATTCTGGGAGCAGCTTTATGACGAACCGACCAGGCATCATACGGTCGCTCGATTCGAGGAGCCTCATCGACTAAAATTTTAGGATCAATTTTGCAAATCAGCTCACCATGCCAGTACAGTTCAACATCTTGGCCGGTGACGCTGCCGATAATTTCGGCGTCAAGACTCCAGCGCGCGAACACGGCTTTTAGTCTTTCAAAGTTTTCAGGAGTTACAATAAGCAACATGCGCTCTTGGCTTTCAGAGAGCAAAATTTCTTCTGGGGTCATCGAAACGTCTCGAAGGGGCACGCGGTCGAGGTCAATTTTAAAACCCACGCCACCTCGCGCAGCCATTTCGAATGTTGAGCTCGTAAGCCCGGCGGCCCCCATATCTTGAACCGCAACGACTAGCCTCTCACGCATGACCTCAAGGCAACTCTCGATGAGAAGTTTTTCGTAAAACGGATCGCCCTTTTGGATAGTCGGCTTTTTGCTTTCGCCACCGTTTTTAGAATCATCATCAAAACTTTCACTTGCCATGCTGGCGCCGTGCACGCCGTCTTTTCCGGTTTTTGCCCCAACATAGACAACGAGATTGCCGATGCCCGTTGCGCGGGCAGAAAAAACCGGATCGCCTTCGCGAAATAATCCCAAGGCGAGTGCGTTAACTAAAATATTTTTATTGTACGACGAGTGAAATTCCGTCTGACCGGTAATGGTGGGTACGCCGACGCAATTGCCATAACCGCCAATCCCTCGCACAACGCCGTCGATAAGTGCCGGCATGCGAGCGAGACGCGCCTCAGTCATTGAATCGTGACTTACGTCGCCGAACGCTAAATAATTTGCGAGTGCGATCGGGCGTGCTCCCATGGCAAAAATATCGCGTAAAATGCCGCCGACTCCCGTTGCAGCGCCCTCGTATGGTTCGATAAAACTAGGGTGGTTATGACTTTCAATTTTAAATGCGATGCGCTCGCCTTGGCCGAGATCAAAAACGCCGGCGTTTTCGCCGAAACTCATAAGCACACGAGGCGATTTGTTAAACAGTTTTTTCAAATGAACACGCGACGATTTGTAACTGCAATGCTCACTCCACAAGGAGCTGAAAAGTGCCCACTCCACGCC
>JAJYHS010000294.1 GCA_021784635.1 bacterium | reverse complement strand
GTTTTGAAACCAATTTGAATTCGCGGCGAGAGATTGAAAAAACCGTTGGTGCTGTTGTGGAAGTGTTTCAGCCGCGCGCATTTGATGTCGTCTATTTTGATTCGGCGTCAGAGCGTGAGATTTTCGATGTTCGCGGTTATGTTTTACGAGGTGCCGTTCGCGAAAAACTTGCCTGCGGGTTTAATGTTTATTATTCGCATCACTCGGCGAAAGATACGGTTGAAACAAACGCGTGTCTATTAGAGCTTGAGTGAGGAGTGTCTGATTGATGAGCGCGGATTTTGTTGAAGAGAAAAATTCCGAGAATTTTTTTGCTGTTCGATACGAGATCGAGCGGTCGCTTTTTTGTAAACAAAGCCGGTTTCAGAAAGTGGAAGTGGTAGAGACGAAGGGCCACGGGCGCATGCTTCTGAACGACGATCTCGTTATGCTTACTGAGCGCGACGAATTTGTCTATCACGATATGATTGTTCATCCCGCGCTGTTTACACATCCGAATCCGCGCCGGGTTCTTATTATCGGCGGTGGCGACGGGGGGGCGGCCCGAGAAGTTTTACGGCACTCGCAGGTTGAGAAGTGCGATATGGTCGAAATTGACGAGGTCGTTGTTGAAGCGTGCCGTGAATTTTTACCCGTGACCGCGGTAGGCATGAAAGAGAACTCGCGTTTTTCATTGCATATAGACGACGGAGTTCGATACATGCGTGAAACGCCGGACTTCTATGATGTGATCATCGTTGACTCAACTGACCCAATCGGCCCGGCTGCCCCGCTTTTTAATTCGGAGTTCTACCGAAATGTTTATGCGCGCCTGAACGACGGCGGGATTGTAGTGAGCCAGGCCGAATCGCCATTTTACAATTCGGCGATGCAACGGACGATGTCGCAAGTTTTAAGCGAATTGTTTCCGATTGTGCGGTATTTGAATTTTACGAATTTGACTTATCCCGGCGGGTACTGGTCGTTCAGCTTTGCTTCGAAAAAATGGCATCCCATTCGGGATTTTGACGAATCCCGCGTGGTGAATTCGAAATTGCAGTTTCGATATTACAACCCAGAGGTACATCGAGGGGCGTTTGCGCTACCCAATTTTCAGCTCGAAAATATCGGCGCCTTTTTGAAAGATTGAAATTTATTGGATGAACCAATTAGCATGAAATTTTTTGAGACAGCGTCGAAGTGGCAAATCGAAGGCAATTCGGTGTTTCATGTCGCGGATCGCACGATTAACTCCAGTGAAGTCGTGCAAACGCTTGCTCCGCATCTGACAGACGAGCGCAAAGCGCGCATCGATGCCGTTATAAATCAACGAACTTTTCGCGTCGCCACGGTGGTAGAACACCTCTACGATATCGGGAATATCTCAGCCGTTATGCGCTCGGCTGAGAGTTTTGGTTTTTTGCCGTTTCATATTATCGAACGGCCGGGTGCCAAGTACAAAATGTCCGACCGTATTTCTCGTGGGAGTGAAAAATGGCTGGATATTCACCGTCATTCATCAACTCAAAGTTGTTTGGCGGGTTTACGCTCGGCCGGCTTTAGAATTTATGCGGCCGATTTGCAAGCGGCAACTGTGATCGACGGGGTGAATGTTGACGCGCAAAAGATTTTTAATTCGCCTAAGGTTGCCGTCGTCTTTGGCAACGAACGGGACGGTATCACAAGTGAAGCGCGTGAAATGGTTGACGGCTGCTTTAAACTTTCGATGCACGGATTCGCGCAGAGCTTTAATATTTCGGTTGCCGCGGCGTTAACATTTCAAATTGTCTATCAATCTCGCGCACGCGCCGAAACGGGTTGCGGCGATCTTTCATTGGAAGAAAAATTGGCTGTGCGCGCGCACTATTACTTACGCACCCTCGACGGTGCCGAACAATATTTTCGTTAATCAATAACTATATACTAGTTGAGAGCGCGCTCTTTTTGAATGCTGGCAATATCGCGCCGAACCATTTGGATCTTCTGTTCAAGCTGAATCTTCTGACCATGAAGAATTGCCCGGCGTGGTAACGCAATAGATTTGTCGCTCAAATAAGTATTGAGCGATCTTATGCGCGTCGAAATAAGGCGTTTGCTTTGCTGCAGCTGTGCATACCGGCGGCCGCTTGCAAAACCTTTAAGATAAAATTTGCGTAAAAGATTAGGGCAACGATTTACGTTTTTTTGTTCGTTGGTCAGACCTGCGGCAAAGCCTTGGTGATAGGTACAAAAGTTGGAGATGGTGCTGTTGTAGCCATTTTCATACAGCGCCTCACTTTGGGCGACACTTGTTTGTGGACAAATGGGTTTAACCGTTCGGGGCGAACCTGCGACTAGACCTTTGGCGCCGTCGGCTCGGCCGAGTTCATACCAATCGAGTTCTTGGCAGGGACCGCTGGCCACAGTTTGGTTAGCGCATCCAAACAAAAATAACGCCGAAAGGCCAAGAATCAGGATTACTATTAATGAGTATTGTAAGGATTTTGTTTGCATATTTTCTTTTTAAAATCTAAGCGGATGATCCAACAATGTTCAAACAAGAAGTGAACGGCAAGAAGCCTCGTGTCATTTGTTGGGAATCCTCCTCGGTTGGGCATCTCAAGTGTTAGACATGAGGCTTTGGGCGAACGGTTATTGAATTATGAAGTCTCGAAAAGTCCGCAAACAGCTTTTATACGGCGAGCGCATGATTGCCAATAGCCGGTTGGAGCGGTTTGAGAATAGAACGAAAGTCCGGCGTTATGAGGTCGAGTTTACTTGCCCGGAGTTCACGTGCATTTGCCCCCGGTCTGGATTTCCGGATTTTGCGACGATTTATATTCGCTACGTGCCGGATCGCTGGTGCGTCGAACTCAAATCTTTAAAATTGTACATTAATCAGTTTCGTGACAAAAAAGTCTTTCACGAGGATGTCACCAACGATATTCTTGGCGACCTTGTGGCGCTGCTCGACCCGCACGAAATTGAGGTTCGAGGCGACTTCAATGTGCGCGGCAATATTCATACTGTTGTCACGGCTCGCCACTCAAAGTAGCATACCCGCGTACTATTACGCATGCGCGTCCGTAGCTCAGTTGGATAGAGTACCTGGCTTCGAACCAGGTGGTCGGGAGTTCGAATCTCTCCGGACGCGCCATTCCCACAAATAAGCAAACACCCGTCCACTTTTTGCTTATCGCGTTGTTTGGCTTTTTTTGGTCCTATCCCAAAGAACATTGCAACATTTGGCATCTAATTTTGGGAGTCATCTTTGCAGTTGGTCTTTATGTCAGCCGATATGTTGACGTCGGAGTCAATGGACCCGTTAAAGCTGTCAGTATCGCAGGGCATGTCGCGACTAGTATCAGGAATATTCTTCTGAAACGCGGAACAAGTTGCTCGACATGTGAAGTCGAAAGAAAAATGCAAAAGTCCGACTAACAAAAAGACGGGACAACAGATGGAACTCAAAAAATAGATCCGGACAAAAAAGTATCGTGACAAAACGTGGGCTTTTAATGAACTCAGTTTTATAGATCCGCAATACGCCGTCCAATTGGCAAAGTTGAAGTATGAAAGAGCGGCCGAAGATGAATTATAAGCTAAACGTGCTATCGAATAATGGAAAATAAAACATAAAGGAACTATCGGCTCTACAACA
>JAJYHS010000125.1 GCA_021784635.1 bacterium | reverse complement strand
AACGGCGTAATAGGCGGTTTGTTGAATTTTACCTTTAATAGGGCCGGAACGGGGCAGATCAATTTTAACTTGAAGAATGTCCGTTTGCCGTTGACGGTTCAACAAGTACTTTGGAGCGGGCACGCGGGTGCCACAGCTTTGGCGGGTACTTTGAAATTCAAAGGATTTCAAATGAATCAATTTGACGGCAACCTTGCCATTCAACAACTGTCGTTAAATCCAGCCGGACATTGGACGGCGCTTGCAACAAAACTTATTTCATTTGTTTCGCCGCTGAATAGTTTAACTAAAAATCTACCTGCCGGAATTGAGTGGAAGCACTTGCAGGCCCACATTTTATATCGTAACTCAATTGGCCACTGGCAGCGATTTGAAGCCCACGCGGCGATACCAAACCGCTTTAATATTTTCACCGATTCAACGGGGGGCTGGTCAAATGCGGGCCAATTGACGGGCCGGATATTCATCAAGAGTTTCAATGACCGTTATCGCGCAATAAGGTCGCGTGTTGTTTTGCTTAGCGGGAGTTGGCAAAATCCGCAGTTAATATTGCCGGCTCGGTAATATTCGGTCGAGCGCTTGGGTGGTCACTTTACCCAAAATATCTTGCAGCTTTTCGCCCAGTTTTTTCTTGGGCAGAATTTTGATCCCAAATATGCGGGCATTGTGACGCTGCTCAAAGAGATATTCATCGCTAGTTGCAATTTGATCAACCAGTTTCAATTCGAGGGCTCGAATTCCAGGCCAAAACTCTCCGGTTGCGACTTTAGCTATGTCGACCTGCGGCCGGTGAGAAGTAACAAAATTTTTGAACAGGGTATGGGCGTCTTCAATTTGCTCGCGAAATTTTGCCCGGCCCTTGTCGGTAATTTCACCTAGCATGCTGACAGTGCGTTTGTATTCCCCTGAGGTGATTTCTTCATAGTCGACGTCGTATTTTTTCAACAATCGGTGAACGTTTGGAACGGGCGCGACCACGCCGATTGAACCCATAATCGCGAAAGGTGCGGCCACAATTTTATCCGCCGTACACGCCATCATGTAGCCGCCGCTGGCCGCGATTTTATCAACGCAAACGGTGACCTTTAAGCCGGCATTTTTCAAACGCAAAATTTCAGCGGCGCCAAGTCCATATCCGTGAACGGTCCCGCCGGGACTTTCAACGCGTACAACAGCTTCATCGCCGGGTTTGGCGACAGTCAAAACAGCCGTGATTTCATCCCGAAGCTCTTTAACTTGAGACGCTTCCATATCCCCTTCGAAATCCAATACATAAATCTTTCGAAGTGGTTCATCGGCAGTTGCTTTTTTGCGTTCTTTTGCCGCTTTAACAAGTTTCTTAAGATCTTTTTTGTTCAGAACGACCGAACCCAGGTTCTGTTCGTAATCGTTGAGCTTTTCATTTACGTCTTCGATTTGAAAATCAGGTTTCATTTTGGACCGCAATGCGAGTCCAAAGATGAGCATGATCAGACCCGCAATGGCGAGAAAATTAATGACGACTTTGCCAAAAAATAGTCCGAACTCGATTAGATGGGCCATGTGAGGTTTACGCTCCTTAAAAACGTGAGCCTTTAAAACTAGACTTTGCCGGCCCAATTGTAAAGGGCTCGCCTTTGATAGAGTATGAGCGGCATGGAATTGTCGGAGGGGCCTAATTTCAGCGATAATAAGTCGAGGCGTTTGAAGATGCGTATTACGCTCAACTTAATTAATCGACGGTTTGCTGTTCGGGCGATGCTTATGTCATGGGTTGTCGTGTTGATCGCGACCGGTGGCCTTTCGCGTGCGGCGGTTCTCCACCCAACCGAATTGCCGGGTCCGATACAAGAACAATTGCACGTGCGGCTGAAGAGGTTAAAAGCGCGCATTCGTGATTTTTATCACCGTATGGCGCAAGAAAAGATCGCAAGGCGGCAGGAAGAAAAAGCCGCGCAACAAATGCGAATCGAGCGTAAGAAGATGCGGGTGCAATTTGTAAAAGCCCGCGAAGAATTCGTTGCTCAGCGAAAGCCCGAAATTAATATTGGCCACGCCCAATGGTTAAGGATGCAAAAAAAGCAAAAATTGATTTACGACGAGCAACGCGAACAATATGTCGAAAGCCGCGAATTGTATCGCCGGTACGGCCGGCGAATGGGTCACATACCCGCCGACATCGAGTACGGAATTAATCCGAACGCCGAAAACTGATTTCAGCTACCGAACTTCGGCACGAAGAATTTCGTGCAGTTCAAGCCCGGTAATTCGGCGAAGGCCTCGAATCAAGTACCAAAGAACGCCGCCTGTGAAAAACATCATGGGGAATGCAATGATCAAATATCCCTCCCACGTCATGCGCGCAATCTGAGCGTTGAGGATTGCATCTTGTTGCGACGTTGAAAGCAAAGGATTAATCGGCAGAAATACGTGCATTGCCAGAAAAAAATTGGCGGTGGCGCTGATAAAAAACGACAATGAAAAAAGATCGGTGGCGCGGATAAACAGCTTTTTTAATTCTAAATTGCCGGGTTGATTTGGCGAGGTTTGCCCGGCAATTGCCGCTTCAATTTTGCCTGTTTGAAAAACCTGGGCGTTCCAAAAGAGGCTGTAAAGAAAGGGCCGGCAAAGTCGATTGCCGAAAAAAATAGCAACCCCAATAATAGTCGGGAAAAAGGCTTCTTTAATCCAGAACCAGTGGCCGTGAAGTTTTAATAGCGCAAAACTGCCGGTGACCGAGATATTTAAAAGTCCAATCAGCGAGATCCAATTCACTTTCTTTTGTTTGATAAAATCAAACAAACCGTAAAAAAACGGCAGCGAAATGGCGACTAAAAGAGCCAGCGTGGGGCCCCATTCGCCAAGGCGGGAGGGGACAATTTTGCGTCCCTGATTGAGGATGATAACCGGCAGTACGATGTTGAACAAAAGCATCCAAATCGGATTTTGTGGTTTGTTCGCTGGGCTCGATTTATGTTGGATTTCGTCTGTCAAAGTCTTCTCCGTGACCTACTTTTTCATTGTTTAGCTGTAGATTCAACATTCGTCTTGATAAACTCTGCGGCATCGGGCAGTTTCACGCCGAAGGGGCCTTAAATGCCTGAACTTCCAGAAGTTGAAACCATTCGAACCGGACTCGCCGCAAGTTTATCGCGCGAATCACGGATTTGCTCGGTTCAAATACGCCGATCGAGTTTGCGTGTGCCGATTCCGCGTGAATTGGGCAGGTTGATTACGGGTAGCGAAGTGTACGCGGTTCGACGCCGGGCGAAGTTCTTACTTTTTGACATCGGTGATTACACGCTCATTTCACATCTCGGTATGAGCGGCTCGTGGCGGTTTATTCAGGCCTCTAAAAATTCAGGTGACGAAAATCACGGTCGTTATTTGAAACATGATCATTTCAGTCTGCATTTTGCTGATGGGCGCGAGTTGGTATTGAACGATCCGCGACGTTTCGGATTGCTTGATGTTGCCCCTCGAGGTCTAGAAACCCAAAACCGCTGGTTGAAAAATCTTGGACTGGAGCCTTTAGGCCGCGATTTCACCGCTCAACAATTACGATCTCGCGCCAGTCACCGCCAGGTCATGGTAAAAAATTTTTTAATGGATCAAAAAGTTGTTGTTGGAATCGGCAATATT